>JBIKHR010000004.1:0-25320 GCA_044362035.1 Polaromonas sp.
GCCATCGACAGTTCGGGCAGCATGCGAGCAGCAGACATATTGCCCAGCCGCATCGAAGCCGCTCAAACAGCGGCACGCGCTTTTGTTGAAGCGCTACCGAGCCGGGTCAAACTCGGGGTGGTCAGTCTGGCGGGCTCAGCGGCCGTGGTGCAAGGGCCCACCGACAGCCGCGACGATCTGTTCAAAGCCATCGACGGGCTCGCCTTGCAGCGCGGTTCTGCCTTGGGCAGCGGCATCGTGGTGGCGCTGGCCACCCTGCTGCCGGCTGCCGGCCTGGATGTACCGAAACTCATTTACGGTGAGGGGACTTCCGGCCCGGCCAACACAGGCGCAGCCTTGCCCATGCCGGGGCAGCCCCCACCGGCTCAGCCCCAGGCACAAATGAAAGCCGAACCCGGCTCCAATACCTCGGCGGTCATCGTCTTGCTGAGCGATGGGCAAAGCAACTTCGGCCCGGACGTGGTGAAGATGGCCGGCATCGCGGCCGATCTGGGCGTGCGGGTCTACACCGTCGGTCTGGGCTCGCCCGAAGGGGTGGTACTGAAAGCCCAAGGCATGTCGATGCGGGTACGACTGGACGAAGACACACTGAAAAAAGTCGCCGAAGTCACCCAAGCCGAGTACTTCCGCGCCAGCACAGAGAAAGATTTGGTCAAAATTTACAAAAACCTGGGTACCCGGATCGCCTTGCAAAAGCACCAGCAAGCCGAGCTGACCGCGGCCGTGGCACTGCTAGGCATCGTGCTGGTGATACTCGCAGCCTTCCTGAGTTTTAGCCGGCAAGGACGCGTGGTTTAACCGGATTTGGTAGCGCTGCAGACGGTCTGACCAGCTTACGTTCGCTCACGCTTGTTCATGCCTACAGCCGCTGTAGCGCTGTATTTTTAAGCTGCCCGGGCCTTAGCATGGGCCCATGCAGGCAAGCCATGACGAAGTCATCTTCAAGGCCGAAGGCCTGACCAAAATCTACCGCATGGGCGACGTGCAGGTGCACGCGCTGCGCGGCATCGACTTGGTGCTGCGGCAAAGCGAGTTCGTGGTCATGCTCGGGCCTTCGGGCAGCGGCAAGTCCACCTTGCTGAACATTCTGGGCGGGCTGGACGTGCCCACCGACGGCCATGTCTGGTACCACGGTGAAGACCTCACCCGCGCCGACGACCCGCAACTCACACAGTTCCGCCGCCAGCATGTGGGCTTTGTGTTCCAGTTCTACAACTTGATTCCCAGCCTGACGGCGCGCGAGAACGTCGCCATCGTCACCGACATCTCGCCCGACCCGATGCCGCCCGAAGAAGCGCTGGCCCGCGTCGGCCTGGCCGAGCGGCTGGACCACTATCCGGCGCAGCTCTCAGGCGGTGAACAGCAACGCGTGGCGATTGCGCGCGCCATTGCCAAACGCCCGGTGGTGCTGCTGTGCGACGAGCCCACCGGCGCGCTGGACTCGGCCACCGGCGTGCGCGTGCTCGAAGCACTGGAACGCGTCAACACCGAGCTGGGCACCACCACCGTAGTGATCACGCACAACGTGGATATTGCCCGCATGGCGCACCGCGTGCTTTACATGGCCGATGGCCGCATCGTGCGCGAGCAAGTCAATACCGAACGCCTGCCTGCACGGGAGCTGCACTGGTGAAAGCGCTGCACCGCAAGGCCCTGCGCGACCTGTGGCACATGCGCGGTCAGGCACTGGCGATTGCGCTGGTGATTGGCGCGGGCATCGCCATGCTGGTCATGTCGCAAGCCACGCTGATTTCTTTGCAGGACACGCGGGACCGGCTGTACCGCGACTACCGCTTTTCAGACCTGTGGGTGCAGGTCAAGCGCGCGCCGCTGGCCATGGCCGCCCGCGTGGCTGAACTGCCCGGGGTGGACGGCGTCGAGGCGCGGCTGGTGGCCGCTGCCAAGATCGAGCTGCCCGGTTTCAACGACCCGATCGAGGCGGTGTTGCAGTCACTGCCCGACCAGGGCGAGCCGCTGCAAAACCGCCTGTACCTGCGCAGCGGCCGCCAGCTCACGCCCTTTGCGCATGACGAAGTGCTGGTCAGCGAAGCCTTTGCCCAGGCGCACCGCCTGCAGCCCGGTGACCGCCTGCGCGTCACCATCTACGGCCGCACGCAGTGGTTTCGCATCGTCGGCACGACGGTCTCGCCAGAGTACGTGTACCAGATCAAACCCGGCGCCATGTTTCCGGACTACGAACGCTTTGCTATTGTCTGGATGAACCGGCGCGCGCTCGAAGCCGCGCTCGACATGGGCGGCGCTTTCAACCAGCTGGTTATCCGTGCCGCGCCCGGCAGCCACGAGCAAGACATCACCGACGCCATCGACCGGCTGCTGGCCCGCTACGGCGGGCGCGGTGCCTATGGCCGCATGAACCAGCTGTCTTACCGCTTTTTGCATGAAGAGTTCAAGCAGCTGGCCACCATGACGCGGGTGTTCCCCACCATCTTTTTGGGTGTGGCGGCTTTTTTGCTCAACGTGGTGTTCACCCGGCTGGTCAACACACAGCGCGACCAGGTCGCCACACTCAAGGCCTTTGGCTACAGCACGCGCAGCGTGGCGCTGCATTACGGGCTGATCGTCAGCCTGATCTGCCTGCTGGGGTCTGTGCTGGGTGTGGCCGGTGGCGCCTGGCTGGGCACGCAACTGGCCGGCATTTACCAGACCTACTTTCGCTTTCCGTTTCTGGACTTTCGCCTGAGCGTGCCAGTGGTGCTTGCGGGCGTGGCAGTGAGTTTGGTAGCGGCGCTGCTGGGCACCGGCCGCGCGGTGTATGCCGCGGCCGGCGAGCCGGTGGCCCAGGCCATGCGCCCGCCTTCGCCCGAGCGCTACCGCCCCACGCTGGCTGAAAAACTAGGCTTGGCGCGCTGGCTGTCCCCGCCCAACCGCATCATCTTGCGGCAGCTGGAGCGGCGTCCGCTCAAAGCGCTGATGACCGTGACCGGCCTGGCCTTTGCCGGCGCCATCATGATGATGGCGCGCTTTCAGGAAAGCTCGATCAACTTCATGGTCGAGTTGCAATACCGGCTGTCGCAGCAGCAAGACCTGAGCGCCAGCTTTCTGGAACTGACGCCGCGCCAGGCCCTGCACGAGCTGCGCGCCCTGCCCGGTGTGCACCGGGTCGAAGGCTTTCGGTCGGTGCCGGTGCGTCTGCGCCATGACAACCGCAGCGAGCAAACCAGCATCAACGGCCTGCTGGCCGAAGGCCAATTGCGCCGGCCCATCAACGCGCAGTTGCAGCGCATCACGCTGCCCGAACAAGGCCTGGTCATCAACGACTACCTGGCCGGCCAGCTGGGCGTGGCGGTGGGCGACTGGCTGTGGGTCGAGGTGCTGGAAGGCCGGCAAAAACGCTTGTACCTGCCGGTCACGCTGCTGGTCCGCGAATACGTGGGCGTGCAGGCCTACATGCAACTGGACGCACTCAACCGTGCCCTGGGCGACGGTGACGTGGTCAGCGGCGCACTGCTGACGGTGGACGAAGCCGCGCAACCGGCTGTCTTTCGGGCGCTGGACCGGCGGCCGCGGGTCATCAGCGCCGAGTCGCGGCTGACGGCCGTGCGCGCGCTGTACCGCAGCATTGGCGAAATGACCGGCGTCTTCACCTGGATCGCCATGCTGATGGGCGCCATCATCAACTTTGGCGTGGTCTACAACTCGGCGCGCATTGCGCTGGCCGAGCGCGGGCGCGAACTGGCCAGCCTGCGCGTGCTGGGCTTCACGCAGGGCGAAGTCAGCTACCTACTGCTGGGTGAGTTGGCGCTGCTGGTGCTGGTGTCGGTGCCCCTGAGCTTTGGCGTGGGCTACGGCCTGTGCTGGTACATGGCCCACGAGCTGCAGTCAGACCTGTACCGCGTGCCGGTGCATTTGCCGGGCGCGGCCTATGCGTATTCGGCGCTGGTCACGGTGATATCCGCGCTGCTGTCGGCGCTGGCCGTGCGCTGGCGCATCGGTCGGCTGGACCTGATCGCTGTGCTCAAAACCCGGGAATGAAACCCATGAAACCCTCAATGCCTCCACCCGCCCAGCGCAGAAAAATTTTGCTCTGGGGCCTGGCCGCTGCGGCCCTGGCCGCGCTGGCCTGGCTGGCGCAGCGCGAGCCGGTGCAACTGGCCAGCGTGGCCAAAGTCAGCCGCGGGCCGCTGGAAATCAGCTTTGTCGAAGAAGGCAAAACCCGGCTGCAAGAGCGCTTTGTGGTCACCGCGCCGCTGGCCGGTGTGGTGCGGCGCATCACGCTGCGGCCCGGTGACGCGGTGCAGGCCGGCCAGACTTTGGCCGAGATCAACCCGGTCAGCAGCGCCCTGCTGGACCCGCGCGCCCGCAGCGCAGCGCAGGCCGACATCGGCAGCGCCGACAGTGCAGCCCGCGCCGCCCGCCAACGCACGCTGGCCGCCGCCACGGCGCAGGAAGTAGCGCAAAGCAACTTCATGCGCCAGCAGCAACTGCATGCCGCCGGCATGGCCTCGCCCGCCCAACTGGACACCGCCCGCGCGCAAGCCGGCTTGGCCAGCGCCGAGCTGGACACGGCACGTGCAGACGAGCAAATCGCCCAGCGCCGCCTGCAAACAGCCCGCGCAGTTTTAGGTGACGAAGGCCGCAGCGCCACCGGTGCCAGCGCCAAAGTGGTGGCCGTGCCGGCACCCGTTGGCGGGCTGGTGATAGAGCGCGTGGTGGAAAGCGCTACGCCCGTGGCCATGGGCCAGCGCCTGATGGACATCGGCAACCCGGCCGCGCTGGAGATCGAGGTGCAGGCGCTGTCCACCGACGCGGTGCGTCTGCAGCCCGGCATGAAGGCGCGCCTTTTGCGCTGGGGCGGTGAAGGCGTGCTCGACGCCAGCGTGCGGCGCATCGAGCCCGGCGGGTTCACCAAGGTGTCGGCGCTGGGCGTTGAAGAGCAACGCACCCGCGTGCTGCTGAACATTGACTCTCCGCATGAACGCTGGACCGCGCTGGGCGACGCTTTCCGGGTCGAGGTTGAGTTCATCCTCAGCCAGCAGGCGGCGGTCTTACAGGTGCCGGCCAGTGCCTTGTTTCGCGCTGGTGAAGGCTGGGCCGTTTACCAGGTGGACAGCGGCGTGGCGCGCCGCACGCCCGTGCGCCTTGGCGCGCGCTCAGCCACTTCCGCGCAAGTGCTGGAAGGCCTGCAAGAAAACCAGCAAGTGGCGGTGCAGCCCGACGACCGCATCAAGGACGGCACGCGCATCAAGGCCGTGGCCTTGCGCTGAACACTCAGCCCAGGGGATTGAGCAGTTCAAGCACGCCGGCAGTCAGGCTGAACTGCCGCGAGCAGCGGCTTGCCAGCGCAGCGTCATGCGTGACCACCACAAAGGCGGTGCCGTGGTCTTGGGCCAGTTGCAGCATCAGGTCCAACACACCGTTGGCGGTGCTGCGGTCCAGGTTGCCGGTGGGCTCGTCGGCCAGCACGCAGTCGGGCCGCGTCACCAGGGCGCGCGCAATCGCCACGCGTTGACGCTCGCCACCCGACAGCTCTGCCGGCCGGTGGTGCAAGCGGTCTTGCAGGCCCACGGCCTTGAGCATGGCGGCGGCGGTCACGGCGGCGCTGCCCCGGTCTTGGCGGCGAATCCACAGCGGCATGGCCACGTTGTCCAGCGCGCTGAACTCCGGCAGCAAATGGTGAAACTGGTAGACAAAACCCAGGTGCCGGTTACGCAGCCGGCCCTGCTCTGCGGCTGAAAGGCGCGACAGGTCTTGTCCGAGCAAGTCCACCCGGCCACTGGTCGGCGCGTCCAGCCCGCCCATCAGGTGCAGCAGCGTGCTCTTGCCCGAGCCCGAAGCACCCACAATGGCCAGCGTCTGGCCGCGATGCACCCGCAGGTCCACACCGCGCAGCACGGTCACGTCCAGCGGGCCTTCATGAAAGCGCTTGGTCAGCGCCTGGGCGTGCATCACCACTTCGCCATCGGCCGTGTAGGTTTTATTCATAGCGCAGCGCCTCGGCAGGGTTGACGCGGCTGGCGCGCCAGCTCGGGTAAATCGTCGCCAGAAAAGCCAGCACCAGCGAGATCACCGCAATCGGCATGATGTCGGCGTACTGCGGCTCGCTGGGCATGCGGCTGATGAGGTAAATGTCCCGCGGCAAAAAGCTCGCGTTAAGCAAGCGCTCCAGCGCCGGCACGATCACGTCAATGTTGAAGGCCACGCCCAGCCCCAGCAGCAGGCCCGAGAGCGTGCCGATCACACCGACCATCGCCCCCTGCACCATGAACACCGCCATGATGCTGCCCGGGCTGGCGCCCAGCGTGCGCAAGATGGCGATGTCGGCACGCTTGTCGGTGACCGTCATCACCAGCGTGCTGACAAGGTTGAACGCCGCCACCGCCACGATCAGCGTGAGGATGATGAACATCATGCGTTTTTCAAGCTGCACGGCGGCAAACCAGGTGCGGTTTTGCCGCGTCCAGTCACGCACCAGCAAGTCCCCGGAGAGAGAACCCACCAGCTGCGTGGCCACCTCGCGCGCCTGGTGGAGGTCGCGCAGTTTGAGGCGAATGCCGGTGGGGCCTTCGAGCCGGAAAATGCGGGCGGCGTCGTCCTGGTGCATCAGCACCAGCGCCGAGTCGTATTCAAAGTGGCCCGAGTCAAAAGTGCCCACCACCGTCATCTGCTTGAGCCGCGGCACCACCCCGGCCGGCGTGACCTGGCCGCTGGGCGCAATCAGCGTCACCGTGTCACCGGTGCGCACGCCCATGGCCCGCGCCAGCTCGCCACCCAGCACCACGCCAAACTCACCACTGACCAGCTTGGGAAACACGCTGGCCTTGAGTTGCGCGCCCAACTCAGACACGCCGCCTTCAAGCACCGGGTCTATGCCGCGCACCAGTGTGCCCTTCATGTCTTCACCGCGGGCCAGCAGCGCCTGCGCCGCAATGAAAGGCGCCGCGCCCACCACCTGCGGGTTCTTGCGCACCTCGGCCAGCGTGCGCGCCACGTCGGGCAGCGCCGAGCCGCCCGGCGCAAACACCTCGATGTGCGCGATCACGCCCAGCATGCGGTCACGCACTTCCTTTTGAAAGCCGTTCATCACGCTCAGCACAATGATCAAGGCCGCCACACCCAGCGCAATGCCCAGCATGGACACGCCAGAGATGAAAGAGATAAAGCCATTGCGCCGCGTGGCACGGCCGGCGCGCGTATAGCGCCAGCCAAGGATCAGCTCGTAGGGAATCTGCATGGCTGGCATTGTGGCATTGCGGGGTGGCCAAGCGGCTCTGCAAGACCCGTCAGTCAATTTGAATCTTGCGGTAAGCCCGGCTGATTTCTTGCACGCCGGCATCAATCAGGCTGGCATGAATGGCCGAGTAACCCAGCCGGAAGTGCGATTGGTTCGCGCTGCTTGATTTGCTAAAGAAAATATCCCCCGGCTCAATCAGCACACCACGCGCCATGCAATTTTTTGCCAATACGTGGCTGTTTAAGCCTTGGGGCCCCTCGATCCAAGCGCCAGAGCCACCCTGCGACGACATGATTTGAAATTCAGGCAGATATTTTGAAAATGCAGTGGTCAAAATCTCGCGCCGCTCGCGGTAAGTCACGTTCAACTTGCGGATGAAAGCGTCATGATGGCCCTGCGCAATAAACAGGCTGGCAGTGTGCGAATTGTTGGTGGGTTCATGCCGCATGATCAAGCGCCGCAAGGCACGCAGTTCACGAATCAGCTCTGCGGGTGCCACGATAAAGCCAATTCGCAGGCCATGCACCAACGTTTTTGACAAACTTCCCAGGTAAATCACTCGCCCATCGTTGTCCAAACTTTTCAACGCCGGCAAAGGGCGCCCGGAAAAATTCAGCTCGCTCTCGTGGTCGTCCTCAAACAGCACCAAATCTCGTTTTTTTGCCAAATCAAGAATTTCTTGCCTGCGCTTGAGTGGCATGGTGACGGTGGTGGGGCACTGGTGACTGGGCGTCACAAAAACGTAAGCACACTGCGCCATGGCGCGTGAAGCGATCAATCCATCGGCATCAATGGGCAGTGCTTTGACGTGGTCGCTGCGAAGCAAAAAATTATTGCGTGCGTCCGGGTAGCCAGGGTCTTCAATGCCCACAACAGTTGAGCGGTCCAGCAACACATTAGCCAACAGATAGCAAGCCATTTGCGAGCCCGCTGTCACCAAAATCTCGTCTCTTCGGGCAACAATGCCGCGCGCAGGCAAAAGCCGATGCTGAATCTGTTCCACCAGCGCTTCGGAGTCGCGGTCTATGTGGTTTTGTGCCCATTTTTTCACCGCAGGGACAAACAGCGCCTGGTGCGAACAAGCGCGCCAGTCTTTGAGCGGGACAAGACTGGCATCAAACTGGCCATACACAAATGGATAGGCATAGTCTTGCCAATTGGCGGGCTTGATGATGTTGCGTTGGTGGCCCAGCCGGGAGACCAGCCGTGCATCCCATTGCAGGCCAGATTCAGTAACGGCAGGGGGCGAAGATTGATTGGCCTGACCCTGCAAAATATCGCCGTTCACAATCAAGCCACTGCGCGAAGACGAGATTAAAAAGCCTTTGTCAACCAACACCTGCAGAGCCAAGGACACGGTGTTTCGCGACAGGCCCAGTGCAGTTGCCAGCGCACGGCTGGGCGGCACCTTGGCGCCCGCAGGCACCAGCCCCGTCAGAATGGAATGCACCATCATGGACCGAACGCGCCCTTGCAGCGTTGTACTGCTGCTTACAAACTTAGGAAATAGCTTAGCCCAGATATCGGTGATTTCCGTTTTTTGCCGCATGCTCGTATTCCACTACTTCAAAAAGTAAAGACCTCACCTGCTTGTTTTTTAGACAATTTGGAGGGACTAGGGGTTTTCATTTTGGCACTAAAAGAAAATTAATCTGGCACTACCTTTAAAAAGATGCGCTCCCTATCATGCGCTGAGTTCACTTGCCAAAAAGCACGTGAGCCTTTTCAAACAGCCAAGTCTTTCCAACTTTTTTACCTAAGGGATACCATGAAACATTTGCTAAAAGCACTGTGCGTCAGTTCTGCCTTCGCACTTACCCTGGTTTCACAGGCATTTGCGCAAACCAAGGTGGTGATTGGGCACTTTGGCGACCCAGCGCCCTACAAAGCGATCGTTGCTGACGGGACACTTGAAAAAGCCACAGGCTGGACCATCGAATGGCGCCAGTTCGCCTCTGGCGCTGAAGTCAACGCGGCCATGGCCTCTGGCGGCATTGTGATCTCTGAAATTGGCTCTTCGCCCTTGTCAGCAGGCCTGAGCACTGGCTTGGACTATCAGATGATTTCCGTGGGCAAGGTCATTGACAGTTCAGAGGCCTTGGTGACTCGAAATGGCGCAGGGATTGAAAAGCCTGCCGACCTGAAAGGAAAGCGCATTGCTGTGCCGATCGGCTCGACAGCGCACTTCTCGCTAATGGGCGCCTTGAAGATGTACAACCTGACAGAAAAAGATGTGACGGTGGTGGGCATGTCGCCCGCTGAAATCGCCGCCGCCTGGGCTCAAAACGCTGTTGACGCAGCTTTTGTCTGGTATCCCGTTCAGGCCAAAATTCGCGAAAACGGCAAGGTCATGACGACAGCAGGTAGCATTGCCAAAACCGGCTTTCCCACCTTTAATGGCTGGGTTGCCACCAACAAATTTGCCGCAGCCAACCGGGCTGGTTTGATCAACTTCCTCAAAGCCATGAACACCATCAATGGCGACTACAGCAAAAACAAAGCCGCCTGGAATGCAGACTCACCCAAAGTCAAGGCTGTTGCCACCAACGTCGGTATCACGCCAGCGGCTGTCGTCTCGGCATTGGAAGGCGCCATCTACCCCGATGGTGATCTGAATATGTCGGCCAACTGGATGGGCGGCGGTGCAGCCACCACCATCAAGTCCACCGCCGATTTCCTGAAAGGCGCCGGCCGTATCAGCGCAGCGGCTGACAGCTACACCAAGTTCGTCAATCCCGAGTTTGCCAAAGCAGCAGCTGGCAAGTAAGCCTGCGATGCTCCCTCAGTGCTGACCTGGTCTGGCCAGGTCAGCACTGCGCCCCTATTGCCTGAGGCTACCAATGACTGCTCTTGTCGTCCGAAATGCGTCGGTTTTTTATCCGGTTCCCGGTAAACAGCCTGTGCATGCACTCAAAAATATCAACCTTGAGATTCATGACAAAGACTTTGTGGTGGCGCTGGGTGCATCCGGATGCGGCAAATCAACGCTGCTCAATTTGATTGCGGGTTTTATGGCCCCGAGTGAGGGCGAAATTTCGCTGAACGAACGGGTTGTCAGCGGACCTGGCGCCGACCGCTCTGTGGTTTTCCAAAAACACGCACTGATGCCCTGGCTTAACGTCCTGGACAACGTGGCGTTTGGTTTAAAAATCCAAGGTTGCGAGAAAAGTAAACGCGAAAAAATTGCCAGAGACTTCATCAAACTGCTGGGGCTGGAGCAATTTGAAAAACATGCTACCTACGAGCTGTCTGGCGGCATGCAACAGCGGGTTGGCATCGCCCGCGCGCTAACCAGTGACCCGGCCATTTTGTTGATGGATGAACCCTTGGGCGCACTCGATGCGCTGACCCGAGAGCGGGCGCAAGAGTTGATTTTGAGAGTTTGGCGAGACACCGGAAAGATGGTTTTTTTCATCACCCACAGCGTTGAAGAGGCGCTGTTCATGGGGACCAAGCTGGTTGTCATGTCGCCCCGGCCTGGTCGCATTTCACATGCCTTTGACTTGCCGTTCAGTCGGCAGTATTTTGAGACTGGCAATGCCCGCGCGATCAAAGCCTGCGCTGAATTTATTGCGCTGCGGGAAAAGATCTTGCAGATCATCTTTACTGACGAAGCAGGTACCCACGATGAGTGACACCCGTGCAACCACTGGCACTGGCCTATGGACAGGCTTGATGAAAGCCAAACCTGCCAAACCAGGTGAAATTTATGGCGTTCCAGGCCAAGGTGAAAGCCTCAAAATCAGCGCCGTTGTGATTGCTGGTCTGATTTTCGTTTGGTGGTACTTCACCTATGCCGGCCTCGTCAAGCCGCTTTTCTTGCCCTCGCCAATGGGCGTGATTGAAGCATTTTTGGGCATCTTGAAAGACGGTTTTACGGGTGCCAGCTTTTGGGAGCACACCTGGGTCAGCACCCTGCGCGTTTTTGGTGCGTTCTTGTTGGCCTGTGTCATCGGTATTCCGCTGGGCATTGCTATGGGCATGAGCCGGGTTGCCCGCGGCGTTTTTGATCCGCCGATTGAGTTTTATCGGCCCATTCCACCCTTGGCTTACCTGCCGCTGATGATCATCTGGTTTGGCATTGACGAGTTGTCCAAGGTTTTGCTGATTTTTCTGTCGGTACTGGCACCCATGGCACTGGGTGCGCGCGCGGGGGTCAAGTCAGCCGCCATCGAACAGATTCATGCCGCCTATTCGTTTGGAGCCAGCCGCTGGCAAGTCATACGACTGGTCGTTTTGCCATCTGCCATGCCTGAAATTTTTACCGCCATGCGGGTCGGTATCGGGTTTGGCTGGACCACGCTGGTAGCGGCAGAAATGGTCGCCGCGACCTCGGGCCTGGGCTACATGGTTTTGTCTGCATCGCGTTTTTTGCAAACACCCATTGTCATCATGGGCATTGTCGTGATCGCTGCCATTGCCTACGCCTTTGACCATCTGGTTCGTTTTGTTGAGCGTCGCGTTGTGCCTTGGAAGGGCCGCGCTTGAGCGCCCTTTTTTGAAAAATTGAAAGTACTGCATGCCGATTGAGTATTTGAAAAAAGCCACGCCACCGCAAGAGGCGATTGACAACGCAACTTCTGAGACCGTCCAGCGACTGCTGGCTGACATACAAAAAAATGGCTGCACTGCGGTTGAAAAATACGCCCGTGACTTTGACGGCTGGCATGGCCCCATTGTTTTGAGCGAAGACGACTTTGCAAATGCCTCCAAGCGCCTGTCACAGGGTGTCAAGGACGACATTGCTTTTGCACATGCACGCGTCAAAGATTTTGCGCAGCGCCAGCGGGACTCTTTGCATGAATTTGAAGTCGAGTTGATCGATGGCCTGGTTGCCGGCCAAAAACTGATCCCCGTCAACACCGCCGGCTGCTACGTTCCAGGGGGGCGTTACGCCCACGCCGCGTCAGCCATCATGAGTGTTTGCACGGCCAAGGTGGCTGGCGTGCCGCACATTGTGGCGACGTCACCGGGTCATCAAAGCGCAGGTGTCAACCCCGCCATCTTGCACACCATGAAGTTGTGTGGCGCAGACATCGTGCTGGCGCTGGGCGGTGTGCAGGGTATTGCAGCCATGGCTTATGGTTTGTATTCACCAAAGCCAGCCGATGTGATCGTCGGTCCGGGCAACCGATTTGTCGCTGAAGCCAAGCGCAGCCTGTTTGGTCGTATTGGCATAGATGTGGTGGCAGGCCCGACCGAGTCCGCCATCATTGCCGACGACAGCGCAGATGTGAACCTGGTCGCTGCCGACCTTGCGGGTCAGGCTGAGCATGGTCCGGATTCACCCGTGTGGCTGTACACCACCTCGCGCGAACTGGGCTTGAAGGTGATTGAAATCATGCCGTCCGTGATTGCCGCCCTGCCCGACTTGGCACGCCAAGCGGCCAGCGCTGCGTGGCGAGATTACGGTGAAGTGGTGCTCGTCGGTAGCCGTGAGGCGCTGGTTGAAATCAGCGACCAGTACGCACCCGAGCACTTGCAGGTGTTTGCCAAGGACCTCGACTGGTGGTTGGCGAATCTGAGCAACTACGGCTCTCTGTTTTTGGGTGAAGAAACCACTGTGGCCTACGGGGACAAATGCGCTGGACCTAACCATATTTTGCCCACCCGTGGCGCAGCCCGTTACTCCGGCGGCCTGAGTGTGGGGAAGTTCATCAAAACGGTGACCTACCAGCGCCTGACGCAAAGCGCCAGCCGGGAGGTGGGTCAGGTTGCCGCCCGAATTTCTCGCCTTGAAGGCATGGAGGGGCATGCGCGCACTGGTGACATCCGATTGAAAAAATACTATCCTCAGGAGACCTTTGAGCTGGGCACCTTGGCGGGTCATCAGCACTGACCGCGGCACGTCCTCACCATGACAACGACTTCACCGGTGACCCCGCTACAGCCTGACGGCCTGTGGTTTGGCAAAGATCTGAGCACACCTGAGCCGATCTCTGAGGAGGCGATTGAGCGCGCTGTTGATCTGATGCGCTCAGGACGATTGCACCGCTACGGTGAACAAGGGGTGGGCTACCCTGAACCCTCCATGTTGGAGCAAGAGTACGCCGAGTATGTGGGCAGCCCATACTGTGTGGCCGTCAGCTCTTGCGGTGCCGCCATGTTCATGGCCCTCAAAGCGCTGGGGGTGAAGGCCGGCGACAAGGTGTTGACGAGCACCTTCACGCTGTCCCCGGTGCCGGGCGCCATTGCGCATGCCGGCGCCGATGCCATCTTGGTCGAAACCACGGCTGACTACATGACCGATTTAGCCGACCTGGAACGCAAGGCGGCGAACAGCGGGGCCAAAGTTTTTTTACTCTCGCACATGCGCGGTCACATTGCCGATTTGCAAGCGATCAAAGCCATTTGCGACCAACACGGCGTCGCCATCGTCGAAGACTGCGCGCACACCATGGGCGCAAAGTGGAACGGCAAACCCACCGGCACCTGGGGCAAAGTCGGCTGCTACAGCACGCAGACTTACAAGCACATCAATTCGGGCGAAGGCGGTTTACTGGTAACAGATGACGATGACGTGGCCGCCCAAGCCATTCTGATGTCGGGTTGCTACATGATGTACGACCAGCACTTGCTCAAGCCCAGCGCCCAGGTGTTTGAACGCTGGAAGTACGTGACGCCCAATTTCAGCATGCGCATGTCTAACCTGGCAGCTGCTTTGCTGCGCCCGCAGATTGGGCAGTTGGCGGCGCGGGGCAAGCGTTGGAACCATATTTACGCCACGCTTGAGCGAGAACTGACAAAGACAAAATCAGTGTCGGTTCCAGCGCGTGATGCCAAAGAAGAATTCATCGCCAGCTCTATTCAATTCACGCTGAATTTAAAGCCGCGTCAAATTGAGAAATTTCTCGCAGAGTGCGGTTTGCGTGGCCTGTACATCAAGTGGTTTGGCTCGCCCGCGCCGGTCGCCTTCACCAGCAATTATGCGCACTGGCATTACCTAGCAAGCCCGCCAGACATTCCCCACTCCAAGGCCGTATTGGACCAGTTGCTGGACCTTCGCACGCCCTTGTCACTCACCGACGAGGACTGTATTTTGATCGGAAAAATAGTCGCAGTCGCCAGCCAACTTGCGCTTGAAGCAGTGTGAGCCGCATCATCATTTCAACTTCAAACCACAAAAGAAAGCACGTATGAAACTCACCAACTTCCCCCGGGTTCGCATCACCCATGGCCCCACACCGCTTGAATTCATGCCCCGCATGACCGAGGCACTGGGTGGCCCCAACCTTTACATCAAGCGGGACGACTGCACCGGCCTGGGCTCGGGCGGCAACAAAACCCGCAAACTGGAATTTTTGATGGCCGATGCGGTGAAGCACGGTGCGGACACCATCATCACCCAGGGGGCGACGCAGTCGAATCACGCGCGCCAGACGGTCGCCATTGCGTCCAAGATGGGCATGAAGTGCGAGATTTTGCTGGAAGACCGTACCGGCTCCAAAGTTGAAAACTACAAGCAGTCGGGCAACGTGTTTCTTGATCATTTGTACGGTGCCAAAGTGCAGGAAGTGCCGGGCGGTACCGACATGAACGCTGCCATGGCCGCACTGGCCGAGACCTTGCGCGCCAAGGGCCAAAAGCCTTACATCATCCCCGGCGGCGGCTCTAATCCGATTGGTGCGCTGGGGTATGTGGTTTGCGCCTTGGAGCTGGTCGATCAGTTCAACAACCAGGGCCTGAATGTCACTTGCCTGGTTCACGCCACGGGTAGTGCAGGCACGCAGGCAGGTCTGGTGGCTGGCTTTGAGGGCACACGCAGTCAAATCCCGGTGCTGGGCATCGGCGTACGCGCACCGCAAGAAGCCCAAGAAACCAACGTCTACAACCTGGCCGTCAAGACAGCCGAACTGCTGGGGGTGCCCGGCAGCGTCAGCCGCGACAGCGTTAAAGCCAACTGCGACTACGTGGGTGGCGGCTACGGCATCCCCACCCCCGGCATGATTGAAGCGGTGACGATGGTGGCCCGGCTGGAGGGTATCTTGCTGGACCCGGTCTACTCGGGCAAGGGAATGGCTGGCCTGATTGACCTGTGCCGTAAGGGGCATTTCAAGAAGGGCGACAACGTGGTCTTCCTGCACACCGGCGGCTCGGTGGGGCTTTACGGCTACATGGACGCATTCAATGGTTTGAAGCCACTTTGAACACTGTTGCCATAAAGCCGCTGGCGCTGGGAACGGCGCTGGCGTTCACAAAGCGACTCGTTCCTGGCTTGCTGGTGTCGGCTTTGGTGGCCATGGCGGCGGCCTTTCTGGGCAGCCACTACAAAGGCTCCATGCTGCTGTTTGCGCTGCTGCTGGGCTTGGCCTTGCATTTTGTCAGCGAAGACAAACGCTGCGGAGCCGGCATTCAGTTTGCTTCCAGCACCGTGCTTCGCCTTGGTGTGGCCTTGCTGGGCCTGCGGCTCACCATGGACCACGTAATCACGGTAGGCTGGCAAACCGTCCTGGCCTTGTTGGTGGCCGTGAGCCTGACGATTGCACTGGGTCTGCTGCTGGCCCGCTTGTTCAAAGTGGAAAACAGCTTGGGCGTGCTGATCGGTGGTGCAACCGCTATCTGCGGCGCCTCTGCCGCCCTGGCGATTTCAAGCATACTGCCAAAAAGCGACCATCTTGAGCGCAACACCACCCTGACCGTGGTGGGCGTGACAACGCTGTCAACCATGGCCATGGTGGTGTACCCGCTCATCACCCAATGGCTGGGTTTTGATGCAGTGATGTCGGGCAAGTTCATCGGGGCAACGATTCACGATGTCGCGCAGGTCGTCGGCGCAGGCTACAGCCTGTCCCCCGAGGCCGGCGATGCAGCTACCATCACCAAGTTGATGCGGGTGGCTTTTTTAATGCCGGTGCTGGTCCTGATCTCCCTGGTCGTGCGTACAAAAAAGGTGGGCACGGCCCCCGAGATGGGCGCCCGCAGCGCTGCAAAAACGCCCTTGCTGCCGTGGTTTACCGTGGCTTTCGTGGTGCTCATGTTGCTCAACAGCACGGGCTGGGTTCCGATTCAGGTGCAGTCAGGCGCGTCAGAGCTGTCGCAAGCATTTTTAGTGCTGGCCATCGCAGGCGTGGGCCTGAAAACATCTCTGAAAGAGGTCATGCAACTCGGCTGGCGCCCAGTGGCCATGATCTTTATAGTCACGCTGGGACTGGCCTTGATGGCTGGCGTGTACTTGATGGTCGTTCACTGACAAGCCCTGGGAGTCACCCAAATGATTGGTGTTTTAGGCGGAATGGGGCCCTTGGCAACCGTTGATTTTTTCAGCAAGGTTGTTTCGCAAACACCGGCCAAAGGAGATGCTGATCACGTGCCCCTGCTGATCCAGTCTGACCCGCGGATTGCTCCCCGACCAGCGGCCATCCTGGGCCAGGGTCGTTCGCCGCTGCCCGAATTGCTGGCCGGGCGTGATCGCCTGATTTTGGCGGGCGCCACCGCGTTGGTCATGCCGTGCAACACCGCCCACTTTTGGTACGCCGATCTGGTGAAGGGCTGCACGGTGCCATTTTTAAGCATTGTGGATGCGAGCGTGCAAGCGCTTTCACCGCTGGCCGAGACAGGCGCTCGCATTGGCATCATTGCCACACGTGCCACGCTCGCTGCACAAATTTTTGACGCTGCGCTTGTGCAATCAGGCTACCAAGTCATGGTGCCCAGCGAACACGTGATGGACGAGCTGGTTTTGCCTGGCATTGAGGAGGTCAAGGCTGGAGACACCCAGCTTGGCGGCCAACGCATTGAACAGGTCGTTCAGACCTTGCTGAACGAGGGTGCTCGCGCAGTGATTCTGGCGTGCACTGAAACGCCTGTGGCGCTGGACGCTGTCCAATCCCCACTTCGCGCCCATTGTGTTGACAGCACGGCGGCGTTGGCGCGTTCCTGTGTGGATTGGTGGCAGACACAACAAGCGGGGTCAAAGGGCCCGCAACCCTGACATGACATCCCAAATTTTGAAGACCTTGCCACCGTCCATCTTGCCCTTTCATCGGTTTGGCGTTGGCACGCCGCTGGTGCTGGTGCATGGCTACTTGGGGGGCTCCCGCCAGTGGGACACGCTGCTGCCCTTGCTCAGTCAACACTTTGAAGTTGTGACCCTGGACCTGGCCGGCTACGGCAGAGCCCATCACATGGCTGCCCCCACCCAATTGGCCGACCATGCCCGCGATGTGCTGGCCACGCTTGCGCACATGGGTGTCGACCGCTTCCATTTATTGGGCCATTCAATGGGCGGCATGGTGGTGCAAGAGATGACGCGTCAAGCGCCCGACCGGGTGCTCAAACTGGTGCTTTATGCGACGGGTCCCCTGGGCTGCATTCCGGGGCGTTTTGAAACCATGGCGCGGTCCCGGGAGCGATTGAAAGAAGACGGTGTGCTGCGTACGGCTAGACGAATTTGTGCCACTTGGTTGCGGGATTGCGAGGCTTCAGCGGCATTTGAATCCTTGGCTACGCTGGCTATTCAGGCTAGCGAACAAGCAGCCTGCGCAGGTTTGAGCGCCATGGAGAGCTGGGACGGGCGCGAACATCTAGGCCACATTACGCAGGCCACCCTGGTGATCTGGGGAGAAAAAGACCGCTCCTACGGCTGGTCCCAAATTGAGATGCTGTGGCGCTCCATACCTGCGGCGTCCCTGGCCGTGTTACCCGCATGTGCCCATGCGGTGCATCTGGAGAGCCGCGCATTGTTTTGCACGCTACTGACCGAGTTCTTGGCGCAAGACCCAACCAGCGGCACCGAGGGGGAGTAAATGGTGCTGTGGGATGGGCTTATCTCAAGCGCCAGCCGGGGTCAGCTTTCCAAGGTGCTGCACCTTCACTGGCAATTGCTGCCACTGGCTAGGCAAAGCCTTGATGGCCTTGGCTTGCAATGGCTTGGACAAGTAAAGCACCAGCACCGGGTGCCCGTCTTCTTCGCCAATTCCTACACTGGATAACCACGCACGCCCCCTCAACTCGCTGCCCAATGAGCGAGCTGCCTGGATGAGCTTTGGATCAGATGCCATGGTTGGTAAGAAGCTCCATGTTACCGAAAGCTGACAAGATGGGTGCTAACTCGCAAAAGATGGAATAGCCTCCCGCATTGTTGACCGCAAAAACCAAACCCATGGCAGCGCTGCCGTCCTCTAAGACGACCAGACTGCCTGAGTCGCCCGGGAGCGTAAACGGCAGGGGCGGGTCAGCCTCTAGACCGCCCCCAGCGCCGTGCCGGACAATACCGACACATGCCACCGATGCCAGCCCCCCAAGCCCCGCCAGCCCCCACGCAGCTGCTCTTGCCTTTTGCAGCCAGTGCCGACGACTATTGGTTGCGCGCCATGCAAGCCATACCCGCCGATCAGACGCGGCATGTGGCGCGGCTGTTGCAGGGCATGCGGCCGTTGGCGGCTGACGATGCGGGCGCGCACTCACTTTCGCCGCCGCATGAGCGGGCGCTGGCGCGGCTTGAAGGTTTAGCAGGGGATGAATTACAAGACGGCTTGATTCCCTGGGCGGCCTGGGAGCGCGCGCAAGCTAACCAGCCCGGCAGCAGCACCCAAGCCTGGGCCTGGGTGACGCCTTGCCACTGGGCCATGGGCCGCGAGCACGCCACGCTGACCGAGCCAGCGGCACTGGGTTTGACTGAAGCCGATTCACGCGCGCTGATGGCGGCAATGCAGATTTACTTCCTTGAGGACGGCATCACGCTGCACTACGCCGCGCCGAAGCGCTGGCTGGCGGCGGGCGAGTTGTTTCGCGGGCTGCCCACGGCGTCGATGGACCGGGCGCTGGGCCGCAGCGTAGACCCCTGGCTGCCGGCCAGCACGCACAGTGATGCGTCTAGCGCGGGCAAAAAACTGCGGCGCCTGCAAAACGAGATGCAGATGCTGATGTACACGCACCCTATCAACGAGGCACGGAGCGCCCAGCGGCAGTTGCCCGTCAATTCCATCTGGTTCAGCGGCACGGGCGATTTGCCTGGGGACTTCAAGCCGCAAAACATCGCGCCGCAAGTGCAAGCCCCGCGCATGCTGGCCGATGCCGCGCTGCGTGGCGACTGGCCGGCTTATGCTGAAGGCTGGGCTCAGGTCAACGTGCTGGCGCAAGCCCTCTTGCAACGGCAATACGCCGGCGAGCAGCTGCAGCTCACGCTGTGCGGCGAGCGCCGGGCGCAAACTTATGAAAGCGCGCCGGCCGGCTGGCGTACCCGCTTGACGCGACTGTTTCCACCCAAGCCCCTGTTGGGCTATCTAGAGAACTTATGAAAATCACCGTCAGAGACGCGCCTCCGCGCAGTGTTTGGGCCTTGCAGCAAGCCGGCGTGCACCCGCTGCTGGCGCAATTGTTTGCCGCGCGCGGCGTGCTGAGCCCCGACGAGCTGGACGACGGCCTGGCGCGTTTGCTGCCGCCTTCGGCCTTGCATGGCGCGCAAGAGGCCGCCGTGTTGCTGGCTGACGCCATGGCGGCGGGCCGCAAAATCTGCATCGTGGCCGACTACGACTGCGATGGCGCCACGGCCTGCGCGGTGGGTGTGCGCGGCCTCAAGCTGCTGGGCGCGCCGCTGAACTTTGCGGCCGTGACTTACCTGGTGCCCGACCGCGTGGTCGATGGCTACGGCCTGACGGCCAGCATTGCCGAGCGGGTGAAAGCCGCCGGCGCAGACGTGCTGGTGACGGTGGACAACGGCATTGCCAGCCTGGAGGGCGTGGCGCGGGCCAAGGCGCTGGGCATGCAGGTGCTGGTGACAGACCACCACTTGCCGGCCGTGGTGGCGGGCGCCATCGTGCTGCCGGATGCCGACGTGATCGTCAACCCGAACCAGCCGGCCTGCACTTTTGAGAGCAAGGCGCTGGCGGGTGTGGGCGTGATGTTTTATGTGCTGCTGGCGCTGCGCGCCGAGCTGCGCCAGCGCGGCGTGTTTGACGCGACCAGCCAGCCCAAGCTGGATGCGCTGCTGCCGCTGGTGGCCATGGGCACGGTGGCCGACGTGGCCAAGCTGGACGCCAACAACCGCCGCCTGGTGTCGCAAGGGCTCAAGCGCATTCGCGCCGGTGGGGCGCAGGCCGGCATGGCGGGCCTGTTTGTGGCGGCGGCCCGCAAGGCCAACGCGGCCACGGCCTTTGACTTTGGCTTTGCGCTGGGCCCGCGCATCAACGCGGCGGGGCGGTTGTCTGACATGACGCTGGGCATTGAATGCCTGCTGACCGACGACCCCGCGCGCGGCGAAGAACTGGCCCGCACGCTGGACGGCATCAACCGCGAACGGCGCACCATTGAAGCCGACATGCGCGAGCAGGCCGAGCTGGCCGCTGACGCGATGATTGACGAAGACGAAGAGCCGCCGCCGGCAGTGGCGATTTTTGACCCGGATTTTCATGAAGGCGTGGTGGGCATCGTGGCCTCGCGCATCAAAGACAAGCTGCACCGGCCGGCTTTTGTGTTTGCGGCCAGCAGCGCGCCGGGCAAAGAGCACGAGCTCAAGGGCTCGGGCCGTTCGATCCCCGGCTTTCATTTGCGCGACGCGCTGGACCTGGTGGCAAAGCGGCACCCGGGCGTGTTGCTGCGTTTTGGCGGGCACGCCATGGCGGCCGGTTGCACGGTGGCCGAAGAGCACTTTGACACCTTTGAACAAGCGCTGCAGCAAGTGGCCCACGAATGGCTGGACGCCGCCACGCTAACGCGCCGCTTGGCCACCGACGGCCCGCTGGCCCCCGAATACCGCCGCATTGACGTGGTGGACACGCTGCACAAAGAGGTGTGGGGCCAGGGCTTTGCCGCGCCCACTTTCAGCGAAGAGCTGGAAGTGGTGTCGCAGCGGCTGGTGGGCGAAAAGCACCTGGCACTCAAGCTCAAACACCAGGGCCAGCCGGTGGACGGCATCTGGTTTGGCCGCACCGAGTCACTGCCGGCCAGGGTGCGACTGGCCTTCCGGCTGGACGCCGACGAATGGCAGGGCGTGCGGCGCGTGCGCTTTCTGGTGGAAGGCGCAGAGCTTTAAAAACGCGGTTTGGGCATCGGGCCTAAAATCCGTTCGTGACTCCACAAAACATCCTCAACGCAGACCTGCATTGCCATTCCGTCGTCTCTGATGGCACCCTGACCCCTGAAGCCCTGGCCGAACGTGCCAAGCTCAATGGGGTTGAGTTGTGGGCGCTGACGGACCATGACGAAGTCGGTGGTCAGCAACGTGCCGCGGCCGCCGCCAAAGCGCAGGGCATGCATTACCTGACGGGCACCGAAATCTCTGTCACCTTTGCCGGCGAGACGGTGCACATCGTCGGGCTGGGTTTTGACGCCGACAACGCCGAACTGCGGCAAGGTCTGCACAACACCCGCAATGGCCGGCGTGAACGCGCCCAGGAAATGTCGGACGGCCTGGCCAAGGTGGGCATTCATGGCGCGTACGAAGGCGCCCTGAAGTTTGTCGGCAACCCCGAGCTGATCTCGCGCACGCACTTTGCGCGCTTTCTGGTTGATACCGGGGTGTGCAAAGAGACGGCGGACGTCTTTCGCAAGTACCTCACCGAAGGCAAACCCGGCTTTGTGCCGCACCGCTGGGCCACGCTGCAAAACGCGGTGGGCTGGATCACCCGCGCCCAAGGCGTGGCGGTGATTGCGCACCCGGCGCGCTACAAGTTCACGCCCAATGAAGAGTACGCGCTGTTCACCGAGTTCAAAAACCACGGCGGCCAGGCGGTCGAGGTGGTCACAGGAAGCCACAGCGCTCTCGAATACGTGAAGTACGCCGAGACGGCCAAAGAGTTTGGCCTGGCGGCTTCGCGCGGCAGCGACTTTCACAGCCCCAACGAAAGCCACACCGACCTGGGCACCCTGCCCTTTTTGCCTGGTACGCTCCAACCCGTGTGGGAACTTCTGGCTGATCGTATCCAGTGAGTTCCAGCACTGCACGGCCGTCGGTGCTGACCGGCATTGCATTGGTGGTCACGGCGATGGCATGCTTTGCGTCGCTGGACACCACCGCCAAACTGGTCAGCGCCAGCGTGCCGCTGCTGATGTGCATCTGGTTTCGGTACTGCTTTCAGGCCATCGTCACCACGCTGGCTGTGGTGCCGCGGCGCGGCCTGGCGGTGCTCAAAACAAAGCACCCGAAGTTTCAGGTCTTGCGCGGTGTGCTGCTGCTGATCAGCAGTTTTTTTGCGTTTGGCAGCCTGTTGTATTTGCCGGTGGCCGACTTCACCGCCATTGGCACGCTGGTGCCCCTGGTCATCACGCTGCTGGCGGCGCGCATGCTGGGCGAGCAGGTGTCCAAGCGGCGCTGGGTGTTGGTGATGGGCGGTTTTGCCGGGGCTATGCTGATCATCCGTCCGGGCGGCGCTAACTTTATTTGGCCCATGCTGCTGCCGCTGGGCGCCGTGGTCACCTACTCCTGGTTTCAGCTGCTGACCAGCCACATGGTCAAGACAGAAAACCCACTGACCATGCATCTGTACACCGGTTGGGTGGGCACACTGGTACCGTCTTTGACGTTGCCTTTTGTGTGGGTTAACCCAACTCATACAGAGCTGGGCATGCTCTTGCTGATGGGGGCGTTGGGCTCGGTGGGGCATTACTTTTTGATCCTGGCTTATGCCCGCTCGCCAGCTTCCACGCTCACGCCTTACCTTTATGCGCAGATTGTTTTTGCCATGGTCGGCGGCTGGCTGGTTTTCGGGCAAGTGCCGGACCAATGGGCGATGGCCGGCATTAGCATGATTGCGGTGTGCGGCGTGGGAGGCGCCTGGCTGACCAGCCACGAAAGCCGGGCGCTGCGCGAGTTGCCCGTGAAGCCACTTGAAACCTGATTTCGCTCGCCCTGCTGTAATCGGTCATGGCCCAGTTTTTTGAAGTTCACCCCGACAACCCGCAACCGCGCCTGCTGAAGCAGGCAGCGGCCCTGCTGGCGCGTGGCGGCGTGGCGGCGGTGCCGACCGATTCCAGCTACGCGCTGGTCTGCCACCTGGATGACAAGACCGCCGCCGACAGCCTGCGCCGCATCCGTGGGGTGGACGACAAGCACCACCTGACGCTGCTGTGCCGCGACCTGAGCGAGCTGGCCAACTACGCGCGGGTAGACAACAAGCAGTTTCGTTTGCTCAAGGCGGCTACGCCGGGGCCGTACACCTTCATTCTGGAAGCCAGCAAAGAAGTGCCGCGCCGCCTGAGCCACCCTTCGCGCAAGACCATCGGCCTGCGAGTGCCCGAGCACAAAACATTGCAAGCGCTGCTCGAGATGCACGGCGCGCCGCTGCTGGCCACCACCTTGATACCGCGCGGCGAGACTGAGCCGCTGAACGATGCAGAAGACATACGCCGGCAGTTCGAGCATGAGCTAGCCGCCGTGATTGACGCCGGGGCCTGCCCGCTGCAAGCCACCACGGTGATTGACCTGACGGCCATGGGTGATGGCGGCGACGCCGTGGTGCTGCGCCAGGGCCGTGGCGACGCGGCTGTGCTGGGGCTTTGACGCCAGCCAGTTGCGCTTCGGCGTCTGAGACAATCCGGCCATGGACATCGCCAACCTGATTCAAACCATTGCCATTTACGCGCTGCCGGTGATATTTGCCATCACCGTGCACGAGGCGGCCCACGGCTATGTGGCCCGCTACTTTGGCGACAACACGGCCTGGGTGATGGGCCGTGTGACGCTCAACCCGATGAAACACATCGACCTGGTGGGCACCATCGTCATGCCGGTGCTGCTGTATGTGGCAACCGCGGGTACCTTTTTGTTTGGTTATGCCAAGCCGGTGCCGGTCAACTTTGGCAATTTGCGCCGGCCCAAGCAACACATGATCTGGGTGGCGCTGGCCGGCCCGGGCGCCAACTTTGTGCAAGCCCTGCTGTGGGGCGTGTTGCTGTACCTGGTGAATGCGGCCGGGGTGACCGAGCGCTTTGTGCTGGAGATGTGCCGCGCCGGCATGCTGGTGAACGTGGTGATGTTTGTCTTCAACCTGTTTCCGTTGCCGCCGCTGGACGGTGGCCGCATTCTGGTCGGGCTGCTCCCTTGGCGGCAGGCGCAGTTGGTGTCGCGCGTCGAGCCCTGGGGCTTTTTCATCGTCATGGCGCTGGTGCTGACGGGCGTGGTCAGCACGCTGTGGATGCGACCACTGATGTCGCTGACCTTCAGCGCACTGCAAACCCTGCTGTCGCCGCTGGCCATGCTGCTGTAACTGTTTGCATGCCGCCATTTTTTTTGAACCCTTTGTAAGTCTGAACACCCATGAGCGAACTGCGCGTCCTGACCGGCATCACCACATCTGGCACGCCCCACCTGGGCAATTACGTGGGCGCGGTTCGCCCGGCAGTGCGCGCCAGCCTGGCGCCCGGTGTTGAGAGCTTTTATTTTTTGGCCGACTACCACGCGCTCATCAAGGTGGGCGAGCCCGAGCGCATTCAGCAGTCCACGCTGGAGATTGCCGCCACCTGGCTGGCCGCCGGCCTGAACCCGGAGCGCGTGACTTTTTACCGCCAGTCCGACATTCCCGAAATCCCCGAGCTGACCTGGCTGCTGACCTGCGTGACGGGCAAGGGCTTGCTCAACCGCGCCCACGCCTACAAGGCCTCTGTGGACAAAAACACCGCGGCCGGCAACGACGCCGATGCCGATGTGACGGCCGGCCTTTTCATGTACCCGGTGCTAATGGCGGCTGACATCCTGATGTTCAAGGCGCACCAGGTGCCGGTCGGGCGCGACCAGATCCAGCACATTGAAATGGCGCGCGATATTGCCCAGAGTTTCAACCACCTGTATGGCGAGCAACTGGTGCTGCCCGAAGCGCTGATCGAGGCTTCTGTGGCCACCTTGCCCGGACTGGATGGCCGCAAGATGAGCAAGAGCTACGACAACACGATTGCGCTGTTTGCGCCGCGCGAGCATTTGCGCAAGCAGATCGCCGGCATCGTCACCGACTCGCGCGCGCCGGGTGAAGCCAAAAGCTGCGAAGGCTCGGCGCTGTTTGAGATTTACCAGGCCTTTGCCAGCGAAGCGGAAACCGCCGCCTTGCGCCAGGCCTTTGCCGATGGCATTGGCTGGGGAGATGCCAAGCAGATGCTGTTCGAGCGCATAGACCGTGAAGTCGCGCCAATGCGCGAAAGCTACCTGGCTTTCATGAGCAACCCCGGCCAACTCGAAGACATCTTGCAAGCAGGCGCGG
>JBIKHR010000144.1:0-7394 GCA_044362035.1 Polaromonas sp.
GCCCCACTTTTCAGGCTGCAGCAGTTCGGCCGCCATGCGCCCTGCCGTCTCGGGCAGCGGCACCAGGCGCGAGCGTGGGCGCTGGTGCAGGGTTTTGATGAGCGCCTGGATCTTGTCCTTGAGCATGCCGGGCACCAGCCATTCGCAGCGTTCTTCGTTCACCTGGTTCAGCGCAAACAGCGGCACATCGACCGTCACGCCGTCTCGGGCATCGCCGGGTTCGTGCAGGTAGGTGGCCAGGCAATCAACGCCGCCCATGCGCAAGGTCTTGGGAAAAGCCTGCGTGGTGATGCCGGCGGCTTCATGGCGCATCAGCTCTTCACGCGAGAGCAGCAGCAATTGCGGCTGTTTTTTAACTTCGTCCTTGTACCAATGCTCGCAGCCGGCGCCGGTGCAGATGTCTGCGGGCAGTTGCTGGTCGTAAAAGGCGTAGATCAGCTCTTCGTCCACCAGCACGTCTTGCCGGCGCGCCTTGTGCTCGAGGTCTTGCACCTGCGCAATCAGCTTGAGGTTAGCCGCCAGAAAGGGCAACTTGCTGTCCCAATTACCGGCCACCAGCGCTTCACGAATGAAGATCTCACGCGCACCCACAGGGTCCACCCGGCCGAAGTTGACGCGCCGGCCGTTGTAAATGACCAGCCCGTACAGCGTGGCGCGCTCCAGTGCAGTGACCTGTGCGGCTTTTTTCTCCCAGTGCGGGTCCAGCAGCTGCTTCTTTAAAAGATGGCCGGCCACCTGCTCGACCCATTGCGGCTCGATGTTGGCAATGCCCCGGCCAAACAGGCGCGTGGTTTCGACCAGCTCGGCCGCGACGATCCAGCGGCCGGGCTTTTTGCTGAGCTTGGCGCCGGGGTGCCGGTAAAACTTGATGCCGCGCGCGCCCAAGTAGGCATCGTCGTCTTCCGGCTTGAAGCCCAGATTGCCGAGCAGGCCGCAGAGCATGGACAGGTGAAGCTGCTCGTAGCTGGCCGGTTTGTCGTTCAGGTGCCAGCCCTGCTCTCCAATGACGCTGTGCAACTGCGAATGGATGTCGCGCCACTCGCGCACGCGGCGGATGTTGACGTAGTTCTCGCGCAGGAGGTTTTCGTACTGGCGGTTGGACAGCTTGTGTTCAGCGGCATGGCCGCCCCGCGAGTCACCCAGCCATTTCCACAACTTCAAATACCCGCTGAACTCGCTCTTTTCATCGTCAAACTTGGCATGCGCCTGGTCGGCCTGCGTCTGCTTGTCCATGGGGCGGTCGCGCACATCTTGCACGCTGAGCGCGCTGGCAATCACCATGACTTCTTCCAGCGCACCGCGGTCTTTGGCTTCCAGAATCATGCGGCCCACGCGCGGGTCAAGTGGCAGTTTGGCGAGCGTTCGGCCAACAGGCGTGAGTTCGTTGTCGTCGTCCACCGCGCCCAGTTCGGCCAGCAATTGGTAGCCGTCGGCAATGGCGCGGCGTTGCGGCGGCTCAATAAAGGCGAAGTCTTCCACCGCGCCCAGGTGCAGCGCCTTCATGCGCAAGATCACCGCGGCCAGCGAGCTGCGCAAAATCTCCGGGTCGGTAAAACGCGGACGCCCTACAAAGTCTTGCTCGTCGTAAAGCCGGATGCAGATGCCGTCGGCCACACGGCCGCAGCGGCCAGCGCGCTGGTTGGCAGCCGCCTGTGAGACCGGCTCGACCATCAGCTGCTCGACCTTGTTGCGAAAGCTGTAGCGCTTGACACGGGCCGTTCCGGCGTCAATCACATAACGGATGCCCGGCACGGTGAGCGAGGTTTCGGCCACGTTGGTGGCCAGCACGATGCGCCGGCCGCTGTGGCCTTCAAAAATGCGATCTTGCTCGGCCTGGCTCAGGCGCGCAAACAGCGGAAGCACTTCGGCGGTGCGCAGCAGGGGCTGGTGGGCCAGGTGCTTGCGCAAGTGGTCGGCGGCTTCGCGGATCTCGCGCTCGCCGGGCAGAAAAATCAGGATGTCACCCGCGCTGTGTGGGCTGCGCCAGAGTTCGTCCACGCCGTCGGCAATGGCGTCGTTCAGGTCATAGTCGCGTGATTCCTCATAGGGCCGGTAGCGCTGCTCCACCGGAAACATGCGGCCCGACACCATGATCACGGGCGCCGGACCTTTTATAGATGCAAAGTAATCAGCAAAGCGCTGCGCGTCGATCGTTGCCGAAGTGATAATGACCTTGAGGTCGGGCCGGCGCGGCAGCAACTGGCGCAGGTAGCCCAGCAAAAAGTCGATGTTCAAGCTGCGCTCGTGCGCTTCGTCAATGATGATGGTGTCGTAGGCGCGCAGCAGCGGGTCGGTCTGCGTCTCGGCCAGCAAGATGCCATCGGTCATCAGCTTGACCGAAGCGTCGCGGCTCAGGCGATCCTGAAAGCGCACCTTGAAGCCGACCACATCGCCCAGCGGCGTCTTGAGTTCTTCAGCGATGCGCTTGGCCACGCTGGAAGCGGCTATGCGCCGGGGCTGTGTGTGGCCGATCAGCGGGCCGCGCCCGCCGGGGTAATTGAGCTTGCCGCGCCCCATGGCCAGGGCGATTTTGGGCAGCTGGGTGGTCTTGCCAGAGCCGGTTTCACCGCAGACGATGACGACCTGGTGAGCAGCAATGGCGGCCGTGATTTCGTCGCGCTTGCCCGACACCGGCAGCGATTCGGGGAACTCAATGACCAGGGTGGGGGGTGAAATGGCAGACAAGCAGGCAACTTAGGTGAAAATCGGCGAAAAGGTTTTGATAGCAAAGCCTCCCATACAAAGAAGCCATGTCCGCCGTTTTCAATTTTACCTTCGTGCCCTGGTTCCGTTCGGTGGCGCCCTATATCCACCTGCACCGGGGCAAAACCTTTGTGGTCGGCATGGCCGGCGAAGCCATTGCGGCCGGCAAGCTGGCGCACATTGCGCAAGACCTGGCGCTGATCCAGAGCATGGGCGTGAAGATCGTGCTGGTGCACGGCTTTCGTCCGCAGGTCAACGAGCAGCTGCTGGCCAAGGGCCACGAAGCCCAGTACTCGCACGGCATGCGCATCACGGATTCTGTGGCGCTGGACTGCGCGCAAGAAGCCGCCGGCCAGCTGCGCTACGAGATTGAAGCAGCCTTCAGCCAGGGCCTGCCCAACACGCCCATGGCTGGCTCAACGGTGCGTGTGATTTCGGGCAACTTCATCACCGCCCGGCCGGTCGGCATTGTCGATGGGGTGGACTTCAAACATTCGGGCCTGGTGCGCAAGGTGGACACGGTCGGCATTCGGCGCACGCTGGAGTTCGGCTCGATGGTGTTGTTGTCGCCCTTTGGCTTTTCACCCACGGGTGAGGCTTTTAACCTGACGATGGAAGAAGTCGCCACCAGCGTGGCCATCGAGTTGCAGGCAGACAAGCTGATTTTCTTGACCGAAATTCCCGGTATCCGCATCGAGGCCACACAGCCGGCCAGCGACGACAACCCGATTGACACCGAACTGCCACTGGCTGCCGCCAAGAAACTGCTGGCCGATCTGCCCAACCCGCAAGACCCGAGCGACACCGCCTTTTATTTGCAGCACTGCGTCAAGGCCTGCCAGCACGGCGTCGAGCGCAGCCACATACTGCCCTTTGCGACTGATGGCGCCCTGCTGCTTGAAATTTATGTGCACGACGGCATCGGCACCATGGTGATTGATGAAAAGCTCGAGAGCCTGCGCGAAGCCACCATTGACGACGTGGGCGGCATCTTGCAGCTGATTGAACCGTTTGAAAAAGACGGCACGCTGGTCAAGCGGGACCGCACCGAAATCGAACGTGATGCCGGGCAATACACCGTGATTGAGCATGACGGCGTGATCTTCGGCTGCGCTGCGCTCTACCCTTACCCCGAGGCTAAGACCGCTGAAATGGCCGCCCTCACCGTGTCACCGCACACGCAAAGCCAAGGCGATGGCGAGCGCATTCTCAAGCGCATTGAGCAACGGGCCCGCGCTGCCGGCCTGCAAAGCATTTTTGTGCTGACCACCCGCACCATGCATTGGTTCATCAAGCGCGGCTTCAAACCGGTGGACCTGGACTGGCTCCCTGAAGCCCGCAAGCGCAAATACAACCTGAACCGCATGAGCCAGGTGCTGGTGAAAAACCTGAGCCCCTGACCTGGGCCCTGACTGGCCCCTAGTCAGTCGTTGCGGTGCCGGGTGAGGCGGCCCCTGACCAGCCAGCCCAGCACAAAACCAGCCGCTACAGACGCCGCCACCGCTTGCACAGGGTGGCTGCTCACCGCTTGCTTGGAATAAGCCCAGGCCTGCTGCGGCGCCTGCACCAGACGCTGGGTTTTCTCGTCCACTTTGGCGGCCAGCCGGCTGGCGCGCCCGCCCAGACGGTCTACCGTTTCATGGGCTGTTGCAGCCACCCTGTCCACGGCGCGCCGGGCAGACTCTGCGCCCCTGCGCTCCATACTGACCACGCCCTCGCCAAGCCGGGTGCCGGTGTTGCCTTCAGACTCTGAGCGGCCTGCGTTCAGTGAAAAAGAAGCCTTGATGCCCGCAACATCCGAAGCCGGCGGGTTGACAGGGTTGTCCATGGGTGAACCTTCGTTAATGGGTCAAAAAAATGGTGCGCAAGTCTTTGAAGCGCGACCTCCCGCACACACTCTAAAACCGTCCTTCGCGAGCCATGTCGGGGCTATCAATCCTGCTGCGTAGGACAAGTGCGCTTGCAGCCACGGCCGTCCAGTTTTTCCTACAAGTACTTGCGCCTCGGCTGACGCCGTGGGGCCAACACCACTTCTAGATTCTGGACATAGGAGGATCTACAGATGCCCATTGAATCAACCCCGCCCTGCCCGGCCCGCCAGCACCCCACCCTGAAAACAATCGAGTTGCGTATTCCTTGCGGCAAGGTCTGGCTGTACGGTGACCTGAGCCTGCCGCCCGACTTCACAGGTCTGGTGGTTTTTGCGCACGGCAGCGGCAGCGGGCGACACAGTGCGCGCAACCGGCAGGTGGCGCAAGTTCTGCAAAACGCCGGCATGGCCACATTGCTGTTTGACTTGTTGACCGCGCAGGAAGAGCGAGAGGACAGCCAAACCCGGGAGCATCGTTTCAACATCGCTCTGCTGACGCAGCGCATGCAAGACGCCACTCTGTGGCTGCTCCAGCAAGACGATTTCAAGGACGTTCCGATGGGCTATTTCGGCGCCAGCACCGGCAGTGCGGCGGCCCTGATTGCGGCGGCCCGCATGGGCCCGCGTGTGGCGGCCGTGGTGTCGCGTGGCGGCCGACCGGACTTGGCCGGCCCTGTGGTGCTGGCCAGTCTGGAGGTCCCCACGCTGCTGATCGTGGGCGGCGCTGACCAGGGCGTCATTGAACTCAACGAAGACGCATTTGCACACATGCACTGCGAAAAAAAACTGGCCATCGTGCCGCGGGCGACGCATCTTTTTGAAGAGCCCGGTGCGCTGGTGCAAGTCAGCCAACTGGCCGCCGACTGGTTCACCCAACACCTGCAAAAACCTCCCAGCCTGGCAAAGGCCGGTAGCCGATCTAAACACCCAGCAACGCACAACGCCGGAAGGGCTTTGCCATGATGTCCAGACCTTTTTACCGTGACCGGCATGACGCCGGCCGCACGCTGGGCAAACACCTGAGCCACTACAAAGGCCAGCCCAATGTGCTGGTGTTGGCGTTGCCGCGGGGTGGTGTGGCCGTGGGCTATGAAGTGGCTCACGCTTTGCAAGCACCGCTGGATGTGTTTGTGGTTCGCAAACTTGGACTGCCGGGCCATGAGGAATACGCCATGGGCGCCATCGCCAGTGGCGGCGTGCGTGTGATGAACCCCTTGCCGGGCATCACTGTGCAGCCTGAAGCCGTGGCCGCCGTGCTGGCCAAAGAACAAACCGAGCTGGTCCGGCGCGAGCAGCTTTACCGCGCCCAGCGCCCGCCCATCAGGATTCCTGGGCGCACAGTCATTTTGGTAGACGATGGCCTGGCCACCGGCTCGACCATGCGCGCAGCCGCCCTGGCCGTGCACCAGCAGCACCCGGCGCGGCTGGTGATTGCCGTGCCAGTGGGCGCCCGCGAGAGTTGTCAGGCTTTGAGTGATGACGCTGATGAGGTGGTTTGCCCGGCCATGCCAGAGCCTTTTCATGCGCTGAGCCTGTGGTACGACTACATGCCACAAGCCAGCGACGATGAAGTGCGGAACCTGCTGGAAAAAGCCTGGCGCGAACACGCCGCCAGCCGGCCTGTTGGCGCAACCACCACCGTGAGCGTGAACGACAGCCATGCAAGCGGAGCCGATACTTCCGACGACCTGTCACCCGCTGGCCCGAGGCCAGATACCAGCGCCAGGCCCGCTTCCGGGAAAGGCTTGCCACGATGAGCCCCGTAGTTTCCGGCGAGGTCAAGGAAGCACCCAGCACATTGTTGGAGGGTCTGCGGCGACATTTGCACCCACTGGCAGGCAACGCGCATGACTACGACTTGCTGTTGCAGCACCTGGGGCAAGCGCGCTTTGCACTGATTGGCGAGGCCTCACACGGCACGCACGAGTTTTACAAGGAGCGGGTGCTGATCACCCAGCGCCTGATTCTTGAAAAAGGCTTCACTGCCGTGGCGGTGGAAGCCGACTGGCCGGACGCCTGGCGCGTGAACCGCTATGTGCGTGGTTTGTCAAAAGACCAAAATGCCCGCGAGGCACTGGCCGGCTTTGAGCGCTTTCCGGCCTGGATGTGGCGCAACACAGAAGTCTGCCAATTTGTGGAATGGTTGCGCGAACATAACAGCGGTCTGGCACCAGCCCGGCAGGTCGGATTTTACGGCATGGACCTGTACAGCCTGTTCCGCTCCATGCAGGAAGTGCTGGCCTACCTGGAGCGCACCGACCCGCCCGCCGCGCAACGTGCGCGGGCCCGCTACGCCTGCTTTGACCACATTGGTCAGGACAGCCAGGCTTACGGCTACGCAGCCACTTTTGGCATGGCCCGCAGTTGCGAGGACGAGGTGGTTCAGCAGCTGCGCGACATGACCCTGCGGCTCAATCAGCAGGCACCCACGCCGGGCCTGGAGCGTGACGAGTACTTTCACGCCCAGCAAAATGCCCGGCTGGTGCGCAACGCCGAGGCGTATTACCGCACCATGTTTCGTGGCCGCGTGTCGTCTTGGAACCTGCGCGACAGCCACATGGTTGAAACCCTGCAGGCGCTGGAGCGTCATCTGTCCAACGGCGGACCGGCCGTGCGCATGGCGGTCTGGGCGCACAACTCGCACCTGGGTGACGCCGGCGTGACCGACATGGGTGACCGGGGCGAATGGAATGTGGGCCAACTGCTGCGTGACCGCTATGCGGCGGGTGCGTTTCTGGTGGGCATGAGCACCCACCACGGCACGGTGACAGCCGCTTCAGACTGGGACGAGCCAGCCCGCAAAAAGCGTGTACGCCCGGGC
>JBIKHR010000145.1:0-7389 GCA_044362035.1 Polaromonas sp.
TGGGCGGGCAGGGTCAGCAATGGCTGCTGGTGCGCAACGATCGCGGCCAGCACCTGCTGCAATTGCTGGGCGACGAGGTCAGTCTGCGCACGCCGGGCAGCGCCGGCAAGCGCGCCGGCGCCGTGCGCGGGTTTTTGAAAAACGTGGAACTGGCCGCTGGCGGCCTGCCGCTGCGCCGCATGCCGAACTGGCTGCGCCCCGTGGTCAGCTGGCTGATGCCGCGCATCGGCCCGCGCGGGCTTGAATTTGCCCGGGCCCGGGTCGAAATGAAAGCCCTGGAAACCATGGTTCACCTGCGCCGCGAGGAACCGGCGCGCATGAAAACCATGGTGCCCGAACACGTCATCCATCTGGTGCGACCCTACGGGGTGGCGGGTTTGACTCAAGAAAAACCCGATTGACAAACTTGACTGTCATGCTAGATTGACACAAGTGGTTGTCACATTTTGCAGACAGCCACCCCAACCTGGCGGGGCCGTATGACCATGATGACACGCATCGAGCAGGCGCTGGAGCAACCCTTCGCGCTGGCGCAAAGCGCCACAGCGCCCCCCCGGCTGATGGCCGCCATGCGCCACGCGGTGTTTCCCGGTGGCGCGCGCATTCGCCCGCAGCTGTGCCTGGCCGTGGCCCGGGCCTGCGGCGAAGACGCCCCCGAACTCACCAACGCGGCGGCCGTCGGCATCGAACTGCTGCATTGCGCTTCACTGGTGCATGACGACATGCCCTGCTTCGACAACGCCGACACCCGACGTGGCCTGGCCACCGTGCACAAGCTCTACGGCGAGCCACTGGCCTTGCTGGCCGGTGACGCCCTGATCATCATGGCCTACCAGACACTGGCACGTGCCGGCGCGCTGCACCCGGCCCGCCTGGCGCCCCTGATGATGACGCTGTGCGACGGCACAGGCGCTCCCGACGGCATCGTCGCCGGTCAGGCCTGGGAATGTGAGCCACGCGTGCAACTGGGGCGCTACCAGCGGGCTAAAACTGGCGCGCTGTTTGTGGCCTCCACCTGTGCCGGTGCGCAAGCGGCCGGTGCCGACCCGCAGCCTTGGCGCGCACTGGGTGATGCGCTGGGCGAGGCCTACCAGGTTGCCGACGATATTCGTGACGTGATGGGCGCCGACCAGCTCGGCAAGCCGGTCGGCCAGGACGCCGCCCACGGCCGGCCCAGCACCGCCGCCGAACTCGGCCTGCTGGGCGCCGTCGATTACTTTCGTCGCCTGATGCAAACCGCTGTGGACTCGGTGCCGGCCTGCCCGAGTCGCAACGCCATGCAACAACTCGTGCTCTACGAATCCGAACGCCTGCTGCCCCAGAGCGCCTGCGACCAGATCGCCGTGCGTGCCGGGCAAGTGGCGCAGCAGCGCGCAACGGTCTGAATGCAGCCCATTCAAACCCCGGCCGCATGAACTCTGCACCCTCTTCAACACCCGCTTTGCCGGCGTCTGCCAGCGCCACTGGCGGGCTGCTTGGCCCATGGCGCAGCCGCCTGGACCGCTGGATGACCAGCCCGGCGCTGTACCGCTGGGCCATCGGCAATCCGGTGGGCCGGTGGATCACGCGGCGGCGCGCCGATGCCTTGTTTGAAGTGATGGCCGGCTTTGTGCACAGCCAGGTATTGCTGGCTTGCGTGCGGCTCGGCATTTTTGAAAAAGTGCTGTCGGCCCCGGCCTCTTTGCAAACGTTGGCAACGCACACGGGCTTGAAGCCGGCAGCGCTGGAGCGGCTCTTACACTCGGCACTGGCGCTGCGCCTGCTCGATCGCCGCGGCAGCGACTACGGGCTGGGCGCCCTGGGCGCCCCTGTGGTCACGCACGCCGGACTGCGCGCCATGATCGAGCACAACGCCCTGCTCTACGAAGACCTGCGCGACCCGCTGGCGCTGATGCAGCAACCGCAGCAAGCAAGCATGCACGCCTACTGGCCTTATGCCGCAGAAGGTGGTGCGCCGGCGGCTGACAGTGAACAGGTCGCCCGCTACTCAGAGCTCATGTCGAGTTCACAGCGCTTCGTCATCGAAGAGCTGCTGGCCTCCTACCCTTTTGCGCGTCACCGCTGCGTGCTCGACGTTGGCGGCGGCCAAGGCGGCTGGGTTACCGAGCTGGCGCGCCACGCGCCGCAACTGCAACTGATGCTGTTTGACCTGCCCCCCGTGGCCGCCATTGCCCGCACGCGCATGGCCGGCCTGGGGTTGGGCGAACGGGTTGCCGTGCACGGCGGCAGCTTCACCGCCGACGCCCTGCCCAAGGGGGCTGATCTGGTGACGCTGCTGCGCGTGGCGCACGATCACCCCGACGAAGTGGTGCGCGTGCTGCTGCGCGCTATCCATGACGCGCTGCCCGCCGGCGGCAAGCTGTTGCTGGCCGAGCCCATGGCCAGACCCGCCGGCGAGCCCTCGGTGAGCGACCCCTATTTTCACTTTTACCTGCTGGCCATGGGCTCGGGCCGGCTGCGCACCGCGCAAGCCCTGACCGCACTGATGCAAGAGGCCGGCTTCACGCAGATCCAGGCAATTGCCAACCCGATGCCCCTGCATGCGGGCCTGCTTCTCGGTCAAAAACCCTGAAAATTTAAGTGTTTACCCTAGAAAATGGCCAAATTACACCCAAAAGCGTCAATTTAAGTTGACGCTCGTCAATGTAAACTGAAAAATACAACTCATGAAAGCCTCAGCGATCGTCTTCCAGAATCCCTGCTCCCTGTCGGTGCAGCAGTTGGAACTGCACGAGGCCGGCCCAGGCGACATTGAAGTTGCTGTGCAGTACAGCGGCATCAGCACTGGCACCGAGCGTTTGCTTTGGGACGGCAGCATGCCCGCCTTCCCCGGCATGGGTTACCCGCTGGTGCCCGGTTACGAAACCGTCGGGCAAGTCACACGCGTGCATGGCGACTGCGATCTGCAGGTCGGCGACACCGTCTTTGTGCCCGGTTCCAAATGTTTTGACGGCGTCCACAACCTGTTCGGTGGCGCTGGCTCGCACCTGGTGGTGCCGCATGGCCGCGTGGTGCGCGTCAACCCTGATCTGGGCGCTGATGCCGCGCTGCTGGCGCTGGCCGCCACGGCCTATCACAGCGTTGCGCTGGGTGGCCTGCGCGAGCCTTGCGCTGCACCCGAGCTCATCATCGGCCACGGCATCATGGGCCGGCTACTGGCCCGCCTGACCGTGGCCGCCGGCCTGCCTGCACCCACCGTCTGGGACACCACAGCCGCGCGCCGCGAAGGCGCCCAGGGTTACCGCGTGATCCACCCCGACGAAGACAGCCGCAAAGACTACGCCGCCATCTATGACGTCAGCGGCGACGCCAGCATTCTCGACAGCCTGATCGCCCGCCTGCGCCCCGGCGGCGAAGTGGTGCTGGCCGGTTTTTACAAGCAGGCCATTTCCTTTGCCTATGCCCCGGCCTTCATGCGTGAAGCGCAGATCCGCGTGGCCGCCGAATGGAAGCGCGCCGACCTGCTGGCCGTCACCGAGTTGGTGCACAACGGCCGCCTATCGCTCAACGGTTTGATCACGCACAGCCAGACCCCTGGCCGTGCCCACGAAGCTTACGAGACGGCATTTGCCGACCCGGAGTGCCTGAAGATGGTTTTGGACTGGAGACACTGATGGACGCTTCCAAAAGCAATGTGCAGCCCCTGAAATTCATGGAACAACTGCGTCAGGAAGCAGCCCATGAGCCGGACCCGGTGCACACCGGCAAGCCGACCAAGGAAACGCAGATCATTGCGATCTACGGCAAGGGTGGCATCGGCAAGAGCTTCACGCTGGCCAACCTGTCTTACATGATGGCGCAGCAAGGCAAAAAAGTACTGCTGATCGGCTGCGACCCAAAGAGCGACACCACCAGCCTTTTGTTCGGCGGCAAGGCCTGCCCGACCATCATCGAGACATCGTCGAAGAAAAAACTCGCAGGCGAAACTGTCTCGATCGGCGACGTCTGCTTCAAACGCGATGGCGTCTTTGCGATGGAACTCGGTGGCCCTGAAGTCGGTCGCGGTTGCGGCGGGCGGGGCATCATCCACGGCTTTGAAACCCTCGAAAAACTCGGCTTTCACGAGTGGGGTTTTGACTACGTACTGCTCGACTTTCTGGGCGACGTGGTGTGCGGCGGCTTCGGCCTGCCGATTGCCCGCGACATGTGCCAGAAAGTCATCGTCGTCGCCAGCAACGACCTGCAGTCGCTGTACGTGGCCAACAACGTCTGCTCGGCGGTCGAGTACTTTCGCAAGCTCGGCGGCAACGTTGGCGTGGCCGGCATGGTGATCAATAAGGACGATGGCACCGGCGAGGCAGCCGCTTTCGCCCTGGACGTCGGCATTCCGGTGCTGGCGGCCATACCGGCCAACGAAGACATCCGCCGCAAGAGCGCCAGCTACGAAATCATCGGCAAGCCCGACAGCGAATGGGGCCCCCTGTTCGCAGAGCTCGCTAAGAACGTGGGCGAAGCCCCGCCCATGCGGCCGAAACCCATGACGCAAGACGGCCTGCTCGGCCTCTTCAGCGCCGACACCGTCGGCCGCCATGTGGTGCTCGATCCGGCCACTGAGTTCGACATGTGTGGCGTCACCAGCGTCACCAAGCCCAGCCTTGAAGTGGTCTACGACGCCGCCTGAAATCGGAGCACACCGTGACACGCACCATCCCCATCGTTCCAGTTCAAGCTGTGCAAGCCGCACCGGCTGTGGACGGCCTGGGCTGCCACGCCGGCAAAGACGTGCTGCTCGAAGCCGCTGCCGCGGCCGGCAAAAGCGAAGTGCTCAACCAGTACGCCGCTGACTACCCCAAAGGCCCGCACGACCAGCCGCAAAGCATGTGCCCGGCCTTCGGCTCGCTGCGCGTGGGTTTGCGCATGCGGCGCACCGCCACTATCCTTTCCGGCTCGGCCTGCTGCGTCTACGGCCTGACCTTCACCTCGCATTTTTACGGCGCGCGCCGCAGCGTGGGCTACGTGCCCTTCAACTCCGAGACGCTGGTCACCGGCAAGCTGTTTGAAGACATCCGCGAAGCCGTGCATGCGCAAGCTGACCCGGCCAAACTCGACGCCATCGTCATCATCAACCTGTGCGTGCCCACCGCCAGCGGTGTGCCGCTGCAGCTGCTGCCGCCGTCCATCAACGGCGTGCGGGTGATCGGCATCGACGTGCCCGGTTTTGGCGTGCCCACGCATGCCGAAGCCAAGGACGTGCTGGCCGGCGCCATGCTGCGTTACGCCCGCCATGAAGTCATGGCCGGACCAGTGCCTGCACCGCGCCAGGCGCGCCAGAGCAAACCCACCGTCACGCTGCTGGGCGAAATGTTCCCGGCCGACCCGATGAGCATTGCGCAAATGATTGCGCCCATGGATCTGGCCGTTGGCACCGTGGTGCCAACCCGTGAATGGCGCGAGCTCTATGCCGCGCTGGATGGCAGCGTGGTCGCTGCGATTCACCCTTTCTACATCGCCTCAATTCGCGAGTTCCAAGCTGCCGGACGCCCCATCGTCGGCTCGGCCCCGGTCGGCATCGACGGCACCCACGACTGGCTGGGCGCCATCGGTCAGGCCACGGGTGTGGCACAGCCGCTGATTGACAAGGCCCGCAACCAGGCGCTGACGGCCTTGCGCGCGGTGCTGGCCAAGCAAAGCATCCAAGGCCGCATCACCCTGAGCGGCTACGAAGGCTCCGAGTTGCTGGTGGCGCGCTGGCTGGTCGAATGCGGCGCCGATCTGCGCTACGTTGGCTCGGCCTGCCCGGCCACCCCCTGGAACGCCCACGACGCCGCCTGGCTGGCTGCCAAGGGCGTACACGTGCAGTTCCGCGCCTCACTCGAGCAAGACCTGGCTGCCGTGCACGAGTTCAAGCCGCAGCTGGCCATCGGCACCACGCCGGTGGTGCAGGTGGCCAAAGAAGCAGGCATCCCGTCCCTGTACTTCACCAACCTGATCTCGGCCCGCCCGCTCATGGGCGCCGCTGCCGCCGGCTCGCTGGTGCAGGTGATCAATGGCGCCATGGGCAACCAGGCACGCTTTGACACCATGAACGAATTCTTTGGCGAAGTCGGCAAGGCCGACCAGGCCGGCGTCTGGAGCGAGGTGCCTCGCGACTACCCGGACTTCAAGAAAGACATGAAGCGCCAGCGCGAAAAGCAGGCCAAAAAACGCGCCGCCCAAGAGGCCATCGGCTCATGAGCGATATCGCCGTCAAGAACAAACCGCCGATGACTTACGTCATCGACCACGATCGCGCAGGCGGTTACTGGGGCGCGGTCTATGTTTTCACGGCCATCAAGGGCCTGCAGGTGGTGATCGACGGCCCGGTCGGCTGCGAGAATCTGCCGGTCACCTCGGTGCTGCATTACACCGATGCCCTGCCACCGCACGAGTTGCCCATTGTGGTCACCGGTCTGGCTGAAGAACAACTGGGCCGCGAAGGCACCGAAGGGGCCATGAAGCAGGCCCACGCCATGCTGGACCCCGATCTGCCGGCCGTGGTGGTCACCGGCTCGATCGCCGAGATGATCGGCGGCGGCGTCACGCCCGAGGGCACCAACCTGATCCGCTTTTTGCCACGCACCATCGACGAAGACCAGTGGCAATGTTCCAACCGCGCCATGTACTGGCTGTGGACAGAGTACGGCATGAAGACCGTGCCGGCCCGCCCCCTGCCACAAGACCGCAAGCCTGGCGAGAAACCACGCGTCAACATCATTGGCCCTAGCTACGGCAACTTCAACAGCGCCAGCGATGTCGCCGAAATCCGCCGCCTGGTGCAAGGCATAGGCGCAGAGATCAACATGGTCTTTCCGCTGGGCAGCCATGTCTCCGAGGTCTCGCGGCTGGTCGAGGCTGACGTCAACATCTGCATGTACCGTGAATTCGGCCGCATGCTCTGCGAAGCCCTTGACCGCCCCTACCTGCAAGCCCCCATCGGCCTGCACAGCACCACCCGCTTCTTGCGCAAGCTCGGCGAGTTGCTGGGCCTGGACCCCGAGCCCTTCATCGAGCGCGAAAAGCACACCACCATCAAGCCGGTATGGGACTTGTGGCGCTCGGTCACGCAAGACTTTTTTGCCACGGCCAGTTTTGCCGTGGTGGCCACCGACACCTATGCGCGCGGCCTGAAAAACTTCCTCGAAACCGAGATGGGGCTGCCCTGCCGGTTTGCAGTTTCGCGCATGCCCGGCCACAAGACCGACAACGCAGCCGTGCGCGAGCTGGTGCAAAAGCAAACACCGCTGATCCTGTTCGGCAGCTACAACGAGCGCATGTACCTGGCGGAGGCCGGCAGCGCCGGCCCGATGCGCGCAGCCTTCATTCCGGCATCGTTTCCGGGCGCCATTATTCGCCGCCACACGGGCACGCCTTTCATGGGCTACAGCGGCGCCACTTACCTGATTCAGGAAG
>JBIKHR010000146.1:0-7381 GCA_044362035.1 Polaromonas sp.
GGGCAGCAGCCCGATGTCGCGCAAGAGCCGCAGCTCGAAAGCGCGCAGCGCCACCGCCAGGGTGTCGATGTTCTGGCTGGCCAGCAGCTCAACGGTGACGGCGTAGGCGTCAAACAGCGCCGGGTGCGGGTCGTCACGGGCCAGCAGGCGCATCAGCAATTCGTTGAGGTAATAGCCCGAGAGCAGCGCGTCCCCCGTGGGCATGACATGACCGCCCTGCCATTCGGCGCTCTTGAGGTTGCGGATTTCCGCGTCACCGCCAAAGGCCACGTGAAGGCGTTGCAGTGGCAACAGCACGGGTCGAAAGTTGGAGCTGGGTTTTTTGGCACCCCGCGCCACCAGCGCGATGCGACCGTGGCGGCGCGTGAACACCTCCAGAATCAAGCTCGACTCGCTCCAGTCGTAGCGGTGCAGCACATAGGCTGGTTCGTCAGAAAATCGTTTGGCAGCCAACCCAGTTACTCATAACCGAAGGTTTTCACCCTGGCATCGTCGTCGGCCCAACCCGAGCGCACTTTGACCCAGATCTCCAGAAAGACTTTGCCGCCCGTCAGTGTCTCAAGTTCGTGACGCGCTTCGGTGCCGATGCGTTTGAGCTTTTCGCCCTTGTCGCCAATGATCATGCCCTTGTGGCCGTCGCGCTCAACCACGATGGTGGCGGCCACGCGGCGCAGATTGCCCTCTTCCTCGTATTTGTCGATGATGACGGTCGAGGTGTAGGGCAGCTCGTCGCCAGTCAGGCGAAAGAGTTTTTCACGGATGATCTCGGCGGCCATGAAGCGGTCGCTGCGGTCGGTCAGCTCGTCGGCACCGTACATCCACGGCTGCTCGGGCAGGTATTTTTCGCAGATGCCGAACAAGCGCTCAATGTCTTTGGCGTTGTTGGCCGACATGGGCACAAACTCGGCAAAGTTGTGGCGCTCCTGCATCTCGCGCAGCCAGGGCGCGAGGTCGCCGCGGCGGTGAATCAGGTCAAACTTGTTGGCCAGCAAGATGGCCGGCGTGCCTGCCGGCAGCAGGGCCAGCACCTTGGCGTCGGCGGTGTTGAACTGGCCGGCCTCGACCACGAAGACGATCAGGTCCACGTCATTCACGGCGCCAACCACGGTGCGGTTGAGCGAGCGGTTCAGGGCATTGCTGTGGCGGGTCTGGAAACCCGGCGTGTCCACAAACACAAACTGCGTCGGCCCGATGGAGCGCATGCCGGTGATGCGGTGGCGCGTAGTCTGCGCCTTGCGCGAAGTGATGCTGATCTTTTGGCCCACCAGGGCGTTGAGCAAGGTGGACTTGCCGACGTTGGGCTTGCCGACGATGGCGATCAGGCCGCAGCGCTGGCCTTCGGTGGCGGTGGCCGGCGCGTTGCTGGCGCGGGTGGCCATGGCTTGCGCCAGCATGGCGTCGAGCGCCTCGGGCGACTGCGAAGGCGACAGGCCGGTGGCAGTCGGGTCCTGCGGAGGAACGGCTTTTGTGCCTTTAGTCATGAGAATCCATCGTGGGCTGCTATCGGGCAGCGCTGGTTAATTGGCTGATCGCCTAGCTGTCAATCGTCTTGACGAAAGACAGCATGGCCGAGGCCGCGGCCTGCTCGCCGGCCCGGCGCGAACCGCCGATGCCGCGCTCGGCGCGGCCGTATTCGGAGATTTCGCATTCGACGTCGAATGTTTGCTGATGGGCCGCGCCCGAGGTACCGACCACCCGGTAGATCGGCAGGTTCATCTTGCGACCCTGCAGCCATTCCTGTAATTCGGTCTTGGGGTCTTTGCCGATAGCCGGCATCTGCGGCGTGATGTCAACGTCCTTGAACAGGCGGCGCACCAGCGCTGAGGCGCTGTCAAAACCGGCGTCCAGATAAACCGCACCGATGACAGCTTCGAGCGCATCAGCCAAGATGGACGGGCGCTTCTGGCCGCCGGATTTGGCTTCGCCCTCGCCCAGCCGCATCAGCAGCGGCAGGCCCAGCGTCAGGGCCAACTGGTGAAGCGTTTCTTGTTTGACCAGGTTGGCGCGCACGCGCGACAAGTCGCCCTCGGGCAGTTCGGCCAGCCGCTCATACAAAAGGCCGGCCACCGCCAGGTTGAGCACGGAGTCACCCAAAAACTCAAGCCGCTCGTTGTGGTCGGCCGAAAAGCTGCGGTGCGTTAGCGCCTGCTGCAGCAAGCGCGGCTGGGTGAACTCATGCGCCAGCCGCTGTTGCAGCGCCAGCAGGGGCCCACCCAGCGTGGGCTGAGCGGCGGCAAGAGCTTGGGGGCGACTCATGGGGCAGTGGGTGTGCTGGTTGAGCTGGTTGAGATCGGGGGCTGGCGCAGGGGCTGCGCTTTAATCAAAGCCGCCAATGCGCTTGAGGTTGCCGAAGTTCATCCAGACAAAAAACGCTTTGCCGACGATGTTCTTTTCAGGCACAAAACCCCAGTAGCGCGAATCCAGCGAATTATCGCGGTTGTCGCCCATCATGAAATAGTGGCCGGGGGGCACCTTGCACACCACGCCTTCGCTGCTGTAGCGGCAGTTGTCGCGAAAGGCAAAGTCTTCGGTGGCCTGAATGAAGGAGGGGCGGTCGTCTTCGTTGAGGATGCGGTATTTGCGCTTGCCGTCGGCCGTGACTTCCTCGAACTGTTTGGAGTAACGCAGCACGTCTTCGTCAAAAAACTCGGGCAAGGTCGTTTTGTCCAGCGGCTTGCCGTTGACGGTGAGTTTTTTGTTCAGGTAGGCCACTTCGTCACCGGGCACACCTACCACGCGCTTGATGTAGTCCAGGCTGGGCTTGGGCGGGTAGCGAAAGACCATCACGTCGCCGCGCTCGGGACTGTTGTTGTCGAAGATCTTGGTGTAGATCACCGGCAGACGCACGCCGTAATGGAATTTGTTGACCAGAATCAGGTCGTTGATCATCAGGGTCGGGATCATCGAGCCGGAGGGGATCTTGAAGGGCTCAAACAGGAAAGAGCGCAGGATGAAGACCACCACAATCACCGGAAAGAGTCCGGCGGTCCAGTCCAGCCACCAAGGCTGAACCAGCAATTTGGAACGGGCTTCGGCCAGATCCACTTCGTCGTTGCGCAGGCCCCGGCTGCTCAGTTCAGCCCGGCGCTGGGTGATGCTGGCGTGCAGCAAGTCGGCGGCCTGGCGGCGTTGCGGCAAAAAGTAAAAACGCTCTGCCAGCCAGTAAATGCCGGTCACTACGGTGGCCAGAAACAGCAGCAGCGAAAAATTACCCTCGACGATACCGACGTACCAGGCACCGCCATAGCCCACAAAGGCGGCCAGCACCAAGGCCGTGATTGAACTCATGACACCAAGCATTAATCTTCTACCTGCAATATGGCCAGGAAGGCCTCTTGGGGCACCTCGACAGAACCGATTTGTTTCATGCGTTTTTTGCCAGCTTTTTGTTTTTCAAGCAGCTTCTTTTTGCGCGAAATGTCACCGCCGTAGCACTTGGCGATGACGTTTTTACGCAGGGCTTTGATTGTCTCACGCGCAATCACGTTGGCGCCGATGGCTGCCTGGATGGCGACGTCGAACTGCTGACGGGAAATGATCTCGCGCATTTTGGCCACCACAGCGCGGCCGCGGTACTGAGACTGGCTGCGGTGAACAATGATGGACAGCGCGTCCACCCGCTCGCCGTTGAGCAGAATGTCCACCTTGACAACGTCCGAGGCGCGGAACTCCTTGAACTCATAGTCCATGGAGGCGTAGCCGCGCGAGACAGACTTGAGCTTGTCAAAGAAGTCCAGCACGATCTCGCCCAGCGGCATGTCGTAGGTCAGCATGACCTGCTTGCCGTGGTAGGCCATGTTCAGCTGAATACCGCGCTTCTGGTTGGCCAGCGTCATGACGGCGCCCACATAGTCTTGCGGCATATAAAGATGCACGGTGACGATGGGCTCGCGGATTTCCTGAATGCGGCCGGCATCCGGAATCTTGGACGGATTCTCGACTTTCAATACCTCACCGCCGGGCATGGCCACTTCATAGACCACGCTGGGTGCGGTGGTGATCAGGTCCTGGTCGAACTCGCGCTCCAGACGCTCCTGCACGATCTCCATGTGCAACAGCCCCAGAAAGCCGCAGCGAAAACCAAAGCCCAGCGCCTGGCTGACTTCGGGCTCGTAATGCAGCGAGGCATCGTTGAGCTTGAGCTTTTCCAGCGCATCACGCAGCGACTCGTACTCGCTGGCTTCAGACGGGTACAGGCCGGCAAACACCTGCGGCTGGATTTCCTTGAAGCCGGGCAGCGCCTCGGTGGCGGCAAAGGCCGCGCCGCCGGTGCCGGGCTTGATCATGGTCACGGTGTCGCCGACCTTGGCGGCTTGCAACTCCTTGATGCCGGCGATCACAAAACCCACCTCGCCGGCTTCGAGCGACTGACGCGGCTCGGTGTGCGGCGTGAAAACACCGAGCTGCTCAGCGTTGTAGAGCGCTTCAGTGGCCATCAGCTTGATGCGATCGCCCTTGGCCAGGCGGCCGTCCACCACGCGCACCAGCATGACCACGCCCACATAGGCGTCATACCAGCTGTCGATGATCATGGCCCGCAGCGGGCCGTCGGGCTTGCCCTTGGGCGGCGGAATGCGGGCGACCACGGCTTCGAGGATTTCGTCGATGCCCATGCCGGTCTTGGCGCTGCACGGAATCGCGTCGGTGGCATCAATGCCGATAACGTCTTCAATCTCCAGCTTGGCGTTCTCGGGATCGGCCTGCGGCAAATCCATTTTGTTGAGCACGGGCACAACGGTCACTCCGAGGTCGAGTGCGGTGTAGCAGTTGGCCACGGTCTGCGCTTCCACTCCCTGACTGGCATCCACGACGAGCAGCGCGCCTTCGCAAGCTGACAGCGAGCGGCTGACTTCATAAGAGAAGTCAACGTGGCCAGGCGTGTCGATCAGATTGAGGTTGTAAATCTGGCCGTCAGCGGCTTGGTAACGCAGCGCAGCGGTCTGCGCCTTGATGGTTATCCCACGCTCTTTCTCCAAATCCATGGAGTCCAGAACCTGAGCGCTCATCTCGCGGTCTTGCAAGCCGCCGCAGCGCTGGATGATCCGGTCAGCCAGCGTGGACTTGCCGTGATCGATGTGGGCAATGATCGAAAAATTTCTGATGTGATTCATCAACGCAAACGCCTAAGTGCTTGAAAGTATTGCGAAGACCAGGGGCCGACTTCGCAACGGACATAAAAAAGGGCGCGTCGATTTGCGACGCGCCCTGAACCAACAATCTATGGCAACTGCGATAGCTGGAACTTCATTGTAGGCAAAAAGCCGGCAGTGCATAGCCTTGAAAAAGCCAAAACCGGGTCGTTGCAGACCAACAACAGGAAACTTATACACAACTTATTCACAATTTATTAAGCACTGCTCTGGACAACTTGTGGGTGATCTGTGGATCAGCAGTGAATTGTTGCAAACGGAGGCCTCAGCGTCATTCTCAGACCCACCATATAGCGGAAAAACCAAAAATCAGCTGACTATTCTACCCAAAGTCATGTAGAACCCATTCGCAGAGTGAATAGCTGGTATCAAAGTTAGCGTTCACAGACAAAAATAAAAGCCGCGAAGGATCCAAAATATTTATTTTTGGGGTGCCGCACCAGTTTCAGGGGGCAGAAAAAACCCCCAACCTTGGCGGGGTATGGGGGTATTCAGAGGAAGGGCCAGCGGTCATCGCTGCTTCGCGAGCTCAGCGACTGGGCCGGATCAGGGCGTATTGGGCCAGTTCGCCACGGCGGAACAGCACATTGACGGCCTTGCTTTTATCAATCTTGGCCAGCGTCTGCTCAAAATCCTTGAGGCTGAGCACTTCGGCGTTGGCAATCGCCACGATGACATCGCCCTCGCGCAGGCCGGCGCGCGCCGCACCACCCTCGGCCGACTCGACACGCACGCCGCCGCGCAGTTTGAGTTCTTTCTTTTGCGCTTCGTTCAGGTCTGCCACCACCAGGCCCAGCGCCTGAGCAGGCCCGGCCACCGGCGGTTTGACCTCAGGGGCGGCGGCACGGCGGGCAGGTTTTTCAGGCTCGATCTCGGCGATGGTCACAACCAGGTCACGCGTGCTGCCACGGCGAAACACGGTGATGGGCGCACGGGTGCCTGGCTTGACGTTACCGACCAGCCGCGGCAGGTCGCTGGATTTTTCGATCACCTTGCCGTCGAAGCGGGTGATGATGTCACCGGCTTCGATGCCAGCCTTGTCGGCCGGCGCGCCGGCTTCCACGCCGCGCACCAGCGCGCCCTGAGCCCGGCCCAGGCCGATTGACTCTGCAATTTCCTTGCTGACTTGCTCGATCTGCACGCCGATGCGCCCGCGCGTGACGCGGCCCGTGGCACGCAGTTGCTCTGCCACACGGGTGGCCTCGTCAATCGGGATGGCGAAAGAAATGCCCTGAAAGCCACCCGAGCGCGAGTAGATCTGGCTGTTGATGCCGACCACTTCACCGCGCATGTTGATGAGCGGACCGCCCGAGTTGCCGGGGTTGATGGCCACATCGGTCTGGATGAAAGGCAGGTAGTCGCCAGTGTCGCGCTGCTTGGCGCTGACGATGCCGGCGGTGACGGTGTTCTCCAGGCCAAAAGGCGAGCCGATCGCCATCACCCACTCGCCCACGCGCATGCGGTTGGCGTCGCCGATCTTCACGGCCGGCAGGCCACTGGCTTCGATCTTGACCACCGCCACGTCAGAGCGCTTGTCGGCGCCGATGATTCTGGCCTTGAACTCGCGCTTGTCGGTCAGCGTGACGATGACCTCGTCCGCACCATCAACCACATGGGCGTTGGTCATGACAAAACCGTCGGCCGACAGGATGAAACCGGATCCGACGCCACGCGGCTGGTCTTCGTCGGGCTGACCGCGGTCGGGCCGTGGTGAGCGCGGCAGGTTGGGCGGCACCGGAATGCCAAAGCGGCGAAAAAACTCCAGCATCTGCTCGTCGTTGTTGTTGCCTGCGGTGCTGCTGGGCTTGGCTTTTTCAAGCGTTCGGATGTTGACCACCGACGGGCCGACCTGATCGACCAGGTCGGTGAAGTCGGGCAGCGCGCGAGCTTGCGCCCAGGCGGGTTGCAGCGGCAGCACGGCGGCGTTCAGCCCGATCGCCAGCAGGCCGCTCAGGACACAAGATCGCAAAGAGAGTCGGTTCAGGTTAAGCATCATGGGCACTTTTAAAAAACCACCAAGGAAATGAGACAGTAGATTCATGTGGGGACGCGGGGCTTGGCGTTCAAGCCCTGCCGCTGATTGAACCAAGCATTACGACACTGTAGCGGCAAGCTAGGCAGAAGGTCTTTCGCCACCATCGGAAACCTGTAAATCCGCCGGTTTTCGGGGTGCATGGACGGCGCGGCGCAAGTCCAGCCAACGTGCCGGCCAGGCGGCTCGCTCAACCCAC
>JBIKHR010000147.1:0-7363 GCA_044362035.1 Polaromonas sp.
CTGCGCATGTAGCCGGCCAGCGCCGCCACCTGCTCATCGCTCAGGCTGTGCCTGAAGGCCGGCATGAAACCGATGTCGGCGGTGGCCGGCGTGCGGATGCCGTCGAGGATGTTGCGAATCAGGTTGTCGGGCCGCGTGCTGTGCAGATTGCTGTTCAGGGCCAGCGGTGTGTTGACGCCCAGCAGACGCGGACCGTCGCCGTCATGGTGACAAGACGCGCAGGCGCCGCTGAAAAGCCGCTGGCCCTGGTTGCGCAATGCGGGCTCGGCTTGTTGCGCGGCCAGCACCACCTGGCGGGCCTGCGCGGCGCTGTCTGCGTCAGTCAAGGAGGCGTTAAAGGACGCCAGGTAACGGGCCATGGCCTGCACATCGGCATCAGGCAGGTGGCGCAGCTCCTTGACCACGTCGCCCATGGGGCCTGCGGCGATGCCGTGCGCTTCGGTGTGGCCCTGGCGCAAATAGCGGTACAGCTCGGTCTCGGTCCACGGCACCGGCGCGCGTGACAACGATGTCAGTGCCGGGGCTTCCCAGCCATCGACCATGGCACCGGCCAAAAAGGACTTGCCACCCAGTTCGGCACCCAGCGCGTTGCGCGGCGTGTGGCAGGCGCTGCAATGGCCCAGGCCGTTGACCAGGTAAGCGCCCCGGTTCCACTCGGCGCTTTGGCCGGGCACGGGCTCAAAGGTTTTGGCGTCATGAAACAAACCGTTCCACGCGGCCATCAGGGGTCGCACGCTGAAAGGAAAAGCCATTTCGGCTGGCGGCGTGGGGGCCGACACCGCCGGCTGCGCCATCAGGTAGGCGTAAATGGCGGTCAGGTCCTGGTCGCTGGTTTTGGCAAACGAAGTAAAGGGAAAGGCCGGGTAAAGATGCCGCCCGTCGCGCGAGATGCCTTCGCGCATGGCGCGCTCAAAGGCCGCATAAGACCACAGGCCCAGTCCGGTTTGGGCGTCGGGCGTGAGGTTGGTGGTGAAGACGCGGCCGAAAGGCGTCTGCATGGCCAGGCCGCCGGCATTAGGCATGCCGCCGGGGGTGGTGTGGCAGCCGACGCAGTTGCCCGCGGCGGCCAGTTGCCGACCGCGCTCGATGGTGGCTTGCGCGTACACCGTGCCGACGCCTTGGCCGGCCGGTGGCAAGGCTGAACGCCAGCCTGCCAGCGCGGCGACCAGGCCAAGCAAGCCGCCCAACACGGCGGCACTGCGTGACTTCCAGCCCAGCCTTTGCGGCCACCGCGCCGTGGCGGGCGGCGGCGCCAGGGCCGGCAACGGCGCCTTGACTTCGTCGGCCGGGGCCGGACTCAGGTTCGGGTTGAGCGCGGCCCGCACCACCTCGGGTGTGAAAGGCGGCTGGCGAAAGCGCACGCCGGTGGCGTCAAAAATCGCGTTGGCAATGGCTGCAGTGCCGGGCACCGACGAGGACTCGCCCGCACCCAGCGGCGGCTCGCCGGGGCGCGGCATGGTCACCACATCGACCACCGGCACATCGCGGAAATTGAGGATCGGGTAGCTGCCCCATTCGAGATTGGCCACGGTGTTGTCGGCCGGTTTGAACTGCACTTGCTCGTGCAAAGCGCGGCTGGTGGTCTGCAACACGTTGCCGTGAATTTGCTGCTGCACGCCGGCCGGGTTGATCAGTGTGCCGGCGTCATGCCCGACCACCACGCGGCGCACATGTACTTCGCCGGTCTTGCGGTTGACCTCAACATCAGCCACCCACGCAGCCCAGGCCGCGCCGAAGCCGGGCCACTTGCTGTGCACATAGCGCGCGTAGGCCACGCCCTGGCCGTGCAGCACGTCCGGGTCGTTGCCGGCCTGGGCAGGGTCCGCTGCGGCTTGCTGGCCAGGCTGTGTATGGACTTTCCAGCCGGCGCGCTCGGCCGTCAGGCGCACCAGTTCGGCGGCGCGCGGCTCGCTGAGGTAACGCAGACGGAACTCGACCGGGTCCACGCCGGCGGCAGTGGCCAGCTCGTCGATGTAAGACTCGTGCGCAAACGAGTTGGGCAGCGCCGACACGCCGCGCAGCCAGGAGGCGCGGACCATGGGTGCCATGTCGTTGACGGCCACGCGCAGGTTGGCATAGTCGTAAGGCGGCCTGGCGGTGCGGTCACCCATTTCGTAGGCTTGCGCCACCGGCTCGACGGTGCGTGTGAGCAGCAAGGCCAGCGTGGGCGCGCCATTGGACGGGTAGCTGGTCTGAAAGTCATAGGCGGCCACCGAGCCATCGGCATTCAAGCCGCCTTGCACCTGCATCAGTTGGGCCGCACCCTTGGGCTCCCAGGCGTGCTCTTGCTCACGTGTGAGCTGCACACGCACCGGCTGCCCGACCGCGCGCGACAGCAAGGCGGCGTCGGCCGTCACGTCGTCGGCGCAATTGCGGCCGTAACAACCCGAGGCCTCCATGCGGATGACATCAATCTGCACATCGGGCAGGTCCATCAGGCGGGCCAGGTCGGCGCGCAGCACATGCGGACTCTGGCTGCCGGTCCATACCTTCAGGCGGTCGGGCTGCCAGTCGGCCAGCGCGCACGAAGGCCCGATGGACGCGTGCATCTGGTAGGGCCAGACATAGTCACGGTGGAGTATTTGCGCAGCGCCGGCCAAGGCAGCATTCACATCACCATCGTCTACCAGCGTGCGCCGGGTCGAAGGGTTGTTGCGCAAGGCCTGGGCCAAGTCGTCCATCGGCGTCAAACCCGGCCAGGATTTCCAGCGCACACGCAACTCGCGCAGCGCCTGCTCGGCATGTTCTTCGCGCTCGGCGACGATGCCAACAAAGTCGCGGATGACCAGCACCTTGCGGATGCCGGGGATGTGGGCGATCGAGGATTCGTCCACCGACTCCAGCGTGTTGCCGATGAAGTCGCCATGGTCAGCGCCAGCGTACGGCGGGCGCACCACGCGGCCGTGCAGCATGCCTTCGACGCGCATGTCGTGCACAAAAACCAGCTCGCCGGTGGCCTTGGCCGGGATGTCCACGCGCGGCGCACTGGTGCCCACCACGCGGTAGTCGGCCGCTGACTTGAGCGGCGTGCCCAGGGCCAGCGTCAGCTCGATGTGCTGCCCTGACAACAGTTCGCCATAAGCCATGGACGGACTGTCTGCCGGAGCGCCGGCCACTCGGATGACGCCGTCGTTGACCTGCAACTGCCCGGTTTCGGTGTGGAGTTGTTGCGCGGCACACACCAGCAGCCAGGCCCGCGCCTGGGCTGCGGCTGCACGCAATGGCTGCGCATGAATTTGAATGGACGCGCTGGCTATGGTGCCGCCCTGGTTGGGCGTGCGCGTGGTGTCGCCCAGCACCATGTTGACCCGGTCCAGACTGACGTCGAGTTCTTCGGCCACGATTTGCGCCAGCGCGGTACGCAGGCCGGTGCCCAGATCCACATGGCCGTTCAGCGCGGTGATGCTGCCGTCATCCCAGACCGCCAGCAAAATCTCCAGCCCTTCGGCCGGGTTGCCGCCCACAAAAGGCGGTTGACCCTTGACGGGCGGCGGCGGTGCGGGCGGCTCGCGCGTGACCAGCAGCACGCCGGCGGCGGCATGAAAGTCAGCGCGAGTCAGGGGCGTGAGGGACCGGCTCATGCGGGTATCAGGTCGGTGAGGCGGCGGTGGCCGTGACAGCCGTGCGCGCTTGCGCCATCAGGCGGGCGGCGCGCTTCACCGCATCAATGATTTCAAGGTGTGTGCCGCAGCGGCACAGATTGCCCGACAGCGCCTGGCGAATCTGCAGCTCGGTCGGATCGGGGTTGTGCGCCAGCAGCGAGGCCGTCATCATGATCATGCCGTTCAGGCAGTAGCCGCACTGCGCGGCCTGCGCGTCAATGAAGGCTTGCTGCACCGGATGCAGCGCGCCTGCCGAACCCAGACCTTCGAGTGTGGTGATCTGCCGCCCGGCTACACCGGCCGCCGGTATCACGCAGGCACGCGCCGCCACGCCGTCCACCAGCACAGTGCAAGCGCCACACTCGCCCAGGCCGCAACCGTACTTCGGGCTGTTGAGCAGCAGGTCGTTGCGCAGCAGATGCAAGAGCGAAGCCTCGGGGGAAATGGCCAGCGTTTGCTGCACGCCGTTGACGCTGATGTGCAAAGGCCGGGTTGTAGACATGCGCTGGGCTGCTCGTCAGACGCTGAGGTAGTCGCGCCGCACAGACTCGTTGGCGGCCAGCTCGGCCATGCTGCCTTCAAAACGAAGCTGGCCTTTTTCAAGCACGTAAGCGCGGTCAGACACCAGCTCGGCAAAGTGCATGTTCTGCTCAGAAAGCAAGATGCTCACGCCCTCGGCCTTGAGCTCAAGGATCATGTGCACCATCTGCTCGACGATGACCGGCGCCACGCCTTCAGACGGCTCGTCCAGCAAGACCAGAAAGGGGTTGCCCATCAGCGTGCGGGCGACCGTCAGCATTTGTTGCTCGCCGCCGCTCATGCGCCCGCCCAGCCGTTGCGGCATTTCACCCAAGTTGGGAAACAGCGAAAACAGGCGCTCCGGCGACCAGCTCGGCGCCTGGCTGCCGTCAGGCCAGCGGCGTGGCGGCTGGCGCCCGACTTCCAGGTTTTCCATCACGGTGAGGTCGGTGAAGATGCGCCTGTCTTCCGGCACAAAGCCCATGCCCAGACGCGCCGCCTGGTGCGGCTCGGCGCGGGCGATGTCGTGGTCCATGAAGCTGATGTGGCCACTGCGCTTTTCGAGCATGCCGATGATGGACTTGATGGTGGTGGACTTGCCGGCGCCGTTACGCCCCATCAGGGCTACCACTTCGCCGCGCCGGACCTCGAGGCCCACGTCGTACAGAATTTGCGCGGCGCCATACCAGGCGCACAGTTCGCTGACCTTCAGGAGGGTGTCGTTACCGGTCTGCATCAAACTGCTTTCTCAAATGTTTTGCCGCTGCCGAAATAGACTTCCTGCACTTTCGGGTCGTCACGAATCTCCAGCGGTTTGCCTTCGGCGATCAGCCGGCCCCGTGCCAGCACGATCATGCGGTCGGCATAAGCGAAGACCACGTCCATGCTGTGCTCGGTGAACAGCACCGCCATGCCACGGTCGATCACCAGTTGCTTGGTGAGCGCCATCAGGTTGTTGCGTTCCTTGGGCGCCATGCCAGCAGTAGGCTCGTCCATCAGCAGCAGCTTGGGGTCGTTGGCCATGGCCATGGCCAGCTCGACGCGCTTGACGTCGCCATACGCCAGCACGCTGCAAGGCCGGTCGGCCTGCGCCTTCATGCTGACCTGGTCCAGCAACTCGAGCGCGCGTTCGCGCTGGTGGTCGGCAGCGCGCCGCCACATGGAAAACAGCTTGCGGTCTGCCGACAGCAAGGCCATCTGCACGTTTTCCACCACGGTCAGCGACGCAAAGGTTTCGGCAATTTGAAAGGTGCGGCTCACACCCAGGCGCCAGATGTCACGTGGTGTCTTGCCGATCAACTCGTGGCCGTCCAGCACGATAGAACCGGCATCGGCGCGCAACTGCCCATTGACCATGTTGAAGGTGGTGGACTTGCCGGCGCCATTGGGCCCGATCAGCGCCAGCAGCTCGCCGGGGGCCAGCTCGAAATTAACGCCATCGACCGCAAGCACGCCGCCAAATGATTTACCCAGGCCGGACACTTTGAGCAGGCTCATGATTGCGCCTCCCGTGTGGCGGCGCTCTGCCGCCGGTTGATCAGTTGCCGCGCAAAGCCGGCGATGCCCTGCGGAAACAGCAGCACCAGCAGCAAGATGATGGCGCCCAGCATGGCGCGCCAGTAGTCGGTGTTGCGGGCCACCGTGTCGTGCAGCCAGGTGAATGTGACCGCACCGACCACCGGGCCGACCAGGGTTTGCAGGCCGCCCAGCAAGACCATCACCAGGCCGTCAATCGACTTGCCCACGTGCAGGCTCTCGGGCGAAATACTGCCCTTTGAGAACGCATACAGCGCACCCGCCAGGCCGGCAAAGATGCCGGCCAGCACAAAGGCCACCCATTGCAGGCGCTTGACGTTCATGCCGATGGCATCGGCCCTAAGCACCGAGTCGCGGCCGGCGCGCAGGGCGTAGCCGAAGGGCGAATACAAAATGCGGTGCAACAGCAAGATGCTACCGGCCACCAAGACCAGCGTCAGGTAGTAGTAGTTGCGTTTGTCGGACAGCCACTGGGCCGGCCATACCCCTGTCAGCCCGTTGCTGCCGCCGGTAAAGGCGTCCCACTGGTAGCAAATAGCCCAGGTGATTTGCGCAAAGGCCAGCGTCAGCATGGCCAGGTAAACACCCGACAGCCTCACGCAGAACCAACCATACAAAAAGGCGCCCAGACCCGCCGCCACCGGCGCGACCAGCAGGGCCACTTCCATGGGCAGTTGCAGGTTGCGCACCAGCAGGGCCGCAGCGTAGGCGCCCAGCCCGAAATAAGCCGCGTGCCCGAAGGAATGCATGCCGGCCGGACCCATGATGAAGTGCAGGCTGGCTGCAAACAGCGCTGCGATCAGCAGGTCAATCAGCAGCACGGTGACATAGGGCGACTGCACGGTCAGCAGCGGCATCAGCACCAGCAGCGCCAGCACGGCCCAGCGGGCGATGCCGTCAAAGCGGGCGGGCGGCCGCAGCGGCGCTTCAGCAACGCCGGCATGGCGGCTGGGCGACTGCGGTTTGCCAAACAGACCCCAGGGTCTGGCCACCAGCACCACCGCCATCACCACAAACTCGACGACCAGCGTGAGCTTGGAAAAAGAAATGCTGATGCCGGCGATCTCGACCAGCCCCAGCCAGATGCAAATGGCCTTGAGTTCGGCGATCAGCAGCGCCGCCACATAAGCCCCGGGAATCGAACCCATGCCGCCCACCACCACCACCACGAAGGCGGCGCCGATGATGTTCAGGTCCATCTCGAGATTGGCCGGCTCGCGCGGTAACTGCAAAGCGCCGCCCAGGCCGGCCAGAAAGGCGCCCAGCGCAAACACCGCCGTGAACAGCCAGGCCTGGTTGACACCCAGCGCGCTGACCATGTCGCGGTCTTGCGTGGCGGCCCGCACCAGCGTGCCCCAGCGTGTTTTGGTCAGCAGCAGCCACAGCAGACCCAGCACCACCGGGCCCGCCACAATCAAAAACAAGTCATAGGAGGGGAACTGCCGCCCCAGAATCGACACCGAGCCGGTGAGTCCGGGTGCGCGGGGCCCGAGCAACTCTTCGGGGCCCCAGAACCACAGCACGCCATCCTTGATGACCAGGCCGAGGGCAAAAGTGGCGAGCAACTGAAACAACTCAGGCGCGCGGTAAATGCGGCGCAGCAGCAGCACCTCGACCAAAGCGCCCAGGGCGGCCACAGCCAGCGCAGCCAGCAGCAGCGAAGGCCAAAAACCAATGCTGGCACCCAAGTTGGCCACCAGCGAATA
>JBIKHR010000005.1:0-25265 GCA_044362035.1 Polaromonas sp.
ATCCGCGTGGCCAAGACCTCGGAAAAGGCCTGGGAAATCACCCAGCTGCCGGAGGTCGAGGGCGCTTTTGTCGCGCTGGACCCGCGTGACGGGGCCATCCGCGCACTGGTCGGCGGCTTCGATTTCGACAAGAACAAGTTCAACCACGTGACCCAGGCCTGGCGACAGCCGGGCTCGAGCTTCAAGCCCTTCGTTTATTCGGCAGCGCTTGAAAAAGGCTTCACGCCGGCAACCGTCATCAACGACGCGCCGCTGTTTTTTGATGCCAGCGTGACCGGTGGCCAGCCCTGGGAACCGAAGAACTACGACGGCACCTTTGAAGGCCCGATGAGCATGCGCACGGCCCTGAAAAAGTCGAAGAACATGATCTCGATCCGCATCCTGCAAGCGGTCGGCCCGCAAAACGCGCAAGACTGGATCACCCGCTTTGGCTTTGATGCTGACAAGCACCCGGCCTACCTGACCATGGCGCTGGGCGCCGGCTCGGTAACACCGATGCAGATGGCCTCGGCCTACTCGGTCTTTGCCAATGGCGGCTACCGCGTCAACCCCTACCTGATCACCAGAATCACCGACCAACAGGGCCGCACGCTGGTGCAGACGCAGGCGCCCGTGCTCGATGAAAGCATGCGCGCCATTGAGCCACGCAACGCCTTCATGATGTCCAGCCTGCTGCAGGAAGTGACACGCTCAGGCACCGCCGCCAGAGCGCAGGCCGCGCTCAAACGCGTTGACCTGTATGGCAAGACCGGCACCACCAACGACTCGATCGACACCTGGTTTGTGGGCTACCAGCCCACGCTCACGGCAGCCGTATGGATGGGTTACGACAAGCCGCGCAAGCTGGGCGACCGCGAGACCGGCGGCGGGCTGAGCCTGCCGATCTGGATCACCTTCATGGAGACTGCGCTCAAAAACACGCCCATGACCGAAGTGCCAGTGCCCGCCGGGGTGGTCAACGTGGGCGGCGAGTGGTATTACGATGAATTTGCGCGCGGCGCAGGTGTGAGCAGTGTGGGCATCGAGGGCCGGCCCTCCGGCCTGCCTGCCGACAGTGGCGGCGCGGTGGCACCGATCCAGGTCTTGCCGGCGCCCGATGAACGCCGGCGCATCCTGGACCTGTTCAGGAACTGAAGCGCAGGGGCTGACCGGCCTGTTCGCTGGCATAGCGCGACAGGTCGGCAAAAAACTCACCCGCGCCCTTGGTGTCCAGCCACTGGCCGTTCACGCATTTGTAATGAAAGCCGCCGGCGCGCGCGGCCATCCAGATTTCCTGCAAGGGCTTTTGCAGATTGATGATGATCTGGCTGCGATTGTCAAAGGTCAGCGTGACCATGCCGCCGGTGCGCTGGTTGTCGATGTCGGCATCGGTGTCGTCATTGATCCGGTCGCAAGCCATTTCCACCGCTTGCAAAGCGGCCTCGGCAAGGTCCAGGTATTCCAGCTCGGTCATTACAATCCCATCATGTTTGCTTCACTCAAGACACACGCCCAAATTCTAGGCCGCCGCGCCTTGCCGGCCCGACCGCATGGCCTTGCTGTTTGTGGGGTTGGCATCCTGCTGGCCACCCAGCTGACGGCCTGCGGACAAAAAGGCCCGCTGTTTTTGCCACCCGCACCGGCCGCGCCCGCCCTGCTTGTTCCGGCACCTGCGCCCAAGGCTGCACCGTCTGCACCCCAGGCCGGTCCAGCCCAGACCGCCCAACCCGGCCGGCCGGCAAGCGCCCCATGAGCCAGCCTTCTTCCATCGCGGTTAAGGCCGGTACGGTCAACACCGACGCCCTGCCCGGTCATCCTTTTGTGGCCTACCAGGGGGCATCCCTTCAAGTCGAAGGCGTGGCGCTGAGCGCGCTTGCGGCCGAACACGGCACGCCGCTTTTTGTGTATTCCAAAGCCTCCATGCTGGCCGCCCTGGCCGCTTACCAGCGTGGCTTTGCCGGCCGCGATGCGCAGATCTGCTACGCCATGAAGGCCAACTCCTCGCTCGGCGTCTTGCAGGTATTTGCCCAGGCCGGCTGCGGCTTTGACATCGTCTCGGGCGGCGAGCTCGAACGCGTGCTGGCCGCCGGCGGTCAAGCCTCCAAGATCATTTTTTCGGGCGTCGGCAAGACGCGCCGCGAAATGCGCCAGGCGCTGCAAGCGGGCATCGGCTGCTTCAACGTCGAGAGCGAAGCCGAACTGGACGTGCTCAGCGAAGTAGCGCTGTCGCTGGGTCTGCGTGCGCCGGTCAGCATCCGCGTCAACCCGAACGTGGACCCGAAAACGCATCCCTATATTTCGACGGGTCTGAAGGGCAACAAGTTCGGCGTAGCGCATGAAGATGCGCTGCGCATCTACCAGCACGCCGCCAGCCTGGACGGTCTGCGGGTGGTCGGCATTGACTGCCATATCGGCTCGCAGATCACCGAGGCCACGCCTTACCTGGACGCCATGGACCGCGTGCTGGACCTGGTCGCCGGCATCGAAGCCAGCGGCATTGCGCTGGCACACATCGACTTTGGCGGTGGCCTCGGCATCAACTACAACGGCGACACGCCGCCGGCCGCCGATGACTTGTGGGCCCAGTTGCTCGCCAAGCTCGACGCGCGCGGCTTTGGCCGCAAAAAACTCATGATCGAGCCCGGCCGCTCCCTGGTGGGCAACGCCGGCGTGTGCCTGACCGAGGTGGTGTATGTCAAACCCGGCGAACAAAAAAACTTCTGCATCATCGACGCGGCCATGAACGACCTGCCGCGCCCGGCCATGTACCAGGCCTTTCATGCCATCGTGCCGCTGGAGCAGCCGGCCGTCGCACGCACGCAGTCGGTGTACGACGTGGTCGGACCAGTCTGCGAAAGCGGTGACTGGATTGGACGCGACCGCGCACTGGCTGTACAAGCCGGCGACCAACTGGCCGTGCTGTCAGCCGGTGCGTATTGCATGAGCATGGCCAGCAACTACAACACGCGCGGCCGTGCAGCCGAACTGTTGATTGATGGCGACAAGGTGCATGTGATCCGCGAGCGTGAGAGCAGCGCCGACCAGATGCGCCACGAGCGCCTGGTCAAGGCTTGACTGTCAGCGCTTTAAACTGCGTTTAAGCTGCCACTGCCACAGTCGCCAGCCCAGCAAGAGCGCCAACAGGGCGGCGTAAACCGCCACTTCGGCGAAATCGTTTTTGCCCGCGCGCATCCAGAAAAAATGCAGAATCGCCAGCCCGGCGACGGCATAAACCAGCCGGTGCAGGCGCTGCCAGCGCTGCGCGCCCAGGGACCGGATGGCGGCATTGAACGACGTGGCGGCCAAGGGTGTGAGCAGCAGCAAGGCCAGCGAGCCGACCAGAATGAAAGGCCGTTTGATAATGTCCTGCACGATGTCGGCCACATCAAAGCCCATGTCAAAACCGCTGTAGCTCAAAAAATGCAGCAGCGCATACAAGTACATGGTCAAGCCGAGCATGCGGCGAAAGCGCGCCAGCGCCGGCAGCCGGGCGAGCACACGCAGCGGTGTGACCGCCAGCACGATGACTAAAAACCGCAAGGCCCAGTCGCCGGTGGCGCGTATCAGCGCTTCTTGCGGATTGGCGCCCAGTTGGTCGAACAGCACGCTGTACACCAACCAGGCCAATGGCAGCAGGCACAGCGCAAACAGCAGCGGTTTGGCAGCGCGGTGCAGCAGCAGCGGGTTCATCAACAAACAGACTTCAAGCCCGCAGCGGCCAGATGGCGCCGCGCGTCAGAAAAACTTCTTGAGATCCATGCCGGCGTAAAGCTGCCCCACTTGCGCCTCGTAGCCGTTGAACATCAAGGTCTTGCGCTTCTTGGCAAACAGGCCGTCTTCACCGATGCGCCGCTCGCTCGCCTGGCTCCAGCGCGGATGGTCCACGTTGGGGTTGACGTTGGAATAAAAACCGTACTCTTGCGGCGCGGACTTGTTCCAGGCGGTCTTGGGTTCTTTGTCAGTGAAGCGGATCTTGACGATACTCTTGCCGCTTTTGAAGCCGTACTTCCAGGGCACCACCAGGCGCAGCGGCGCGCCATTTTGATTGGGCAGCACCTCGCCGTACATACCGAAAGCCAGCATCGCCAGCGGGTGCATGGCTTCGTCCATGCGCAGCGCTTCGGTGTAGGGCCACTCGAGCACGCGTGAACCAACAAAAGGCATTGTTTTAGGGTCGGCCTGAGTGATGAACTCGACGTATTTGGCACTGCCCAGCGGCTCGACTTTTTTGATCAGGCTGGCGATCGAATAACCCACCCACGGAATCACCATAGACCAGCCCTCGACGCAGCGCAGGCGGTAGATGCGCTCTTCCTGCGCGCTGAGCTTGAGCAAATCTTCCAGCGCATATTTGGCTGGTTTTTTAACCAAGCCTTCGACCTCTACTGTCCAGGGTGAAGTGACCAGCGTGCCTGCATTTTTAGCCGGGTCCGCTTTGTCCGTTCCGAACTCATAGAAGTTGTTGTAGCTGCTGGCATCCTTGTAGTCGGTGACTTTGTCCATGGTCACAGCGCCGGCCACAGCCGATTTACCATAGGCCAGGGCTGCGTTCTTACCCGGCCTGGTGGCCTGCGCCATCGCTTCGCGCCCGGCCCAACTGGCCAGTGCCGCACCTGCAGCGCCTGTGGCCATCAGCTGTATGAGCGCTCGCCGCTCCTTGTACAGGCGCTCAGAAGTGATCTCGCTGGCGGCGGGATGCATAAAACCATTGCCTGGAGTTTTAATCAGCATGCGGTCTCCTCATAAATTAGCTCAAATGATAACAAAAGTATTAAAGTTCGCCGTAGCTGTGTAGTCCAGATAAAAACATATTGACGCCAAGAAAAGCGAAGGTGGTCACGGCCAAGCCGACCAGCGCCCACCAGGCTGCGACCGTGCCGCGCAAACCCTTCATCAGGCGCATGTGCAGCCAGGCGGCATAGTTGAGCCAGACGATCAGCGCCCAGGTTTCCTTCGGGTCCCAACTCCAGTAACCGCCCCAGGCTTCCGCCGCCCAGAGTGCGCCGAGCACAGTGGCGATGGTGAAAAAAGCAAAGCCGACCGCAATCGCCTTGTACATCACATCGTCCAGCACTTCAAAACTGGGCAGGCGCTCGGCCAGGCGCTGGCGACCCCACAAAATGCCGCCGGCAATCAGGCCGGAGACCAGCAGGTAACCGATCCAGTAACTGCTGCCGCCCTCAGCGCCGGGCGACTTGCGAAAGACGATGGGCACAAAACAGATCACCACGCCCAGCAACCACAGCGGCGTGAGCTTGTACCAACGCGTCTCGCCGGCCTGCTGCTTGATCAGGTAGGCCAGCGACACCATGGCCGCCAGCGCGAACATGCCGTAGCCGATGAAGTTGGCCGGCACGTGCAGTTTCATCCACCAGCTTTTGAGCGCCGGGACCAGCGGCTGGATCTCGTGGGCTTCGCGCACCACCGTGTACCAGAGCAGGAAACCGACCGCTGCACTGACCACCAGCATGACAAAAGCGCCCAACGCGCGGGTGTTGTATTGCGCTTCAAAATAAAGATAAAAAGCAGCCGTCATCCAGCAAAACAGCACGAACACTTCGTACAGGTTGCTGACCGGAATATGGCCCACGTCAGGGCCGATCAGGTAGCTTTCATACCAGCGCACCATGGTGCCGATGAGCGCCATGACGATGGCTGCCCAGACGATACGCGAGCCCAGCAACTCGAAACTGGCGCTGCGCCCGCCCTCGCCTTGCCCGGCGATCATGCCCAACCAATAAAACAAGGTGCCCATGAAAAACAGCACGCTCATCCACAGAATAGCCGACTGACTGGACAGGAAGTACTTGAGCCAGAAGACCTGTTCGGCACGCGCCAGGTCACCCTGGTAGGACCAGATGCCTGCCAGCGAAGCCAGCGTCACCACCAGCATGAGCGCGCGCAGAGGGCGCCAGAACCAGCCCATGGCAATGGCCGAAGGAATCGTCCCCAGCAGGATGCCTTTTTCATAGACATCCATGTGCATCTGGTAGCGCACAAAGGCAAACAAGCCGCCGGCCAGCACAAGTGCGGCAAACAGCCAGTCCAGCAAATTACGGCGCGCAAAGTAACCCTTGTTCAAAACAAAGGCGTCACTGCCGCCGCTGCGGTGCAGCGTGGTGGTGTGGGTGGTCATGGGGACACCTGTAAAAGTCGGATTTTCAACATTTCAAATTCCTTGTCGCCGTCCATTGTCTTGCGGTTTGCCGACAAGGCCATGGTCGCGTGCGATGCGGCGGCATCCTGCCCGGTCGCATCGCCGGCGGGCCTCGGTGACAGCCAGACCCAAAGCCGGCGCTCACGCACATAAAGCATGGCAAAAATCCCAAGGATGAGGAAAGCGCAACCGAGGTACACAATGTTTTTACCGGGCGCACGAGCGACCTGGAACACGCTGGCCTGGACCTGCGAAAAACCGGTCAATTCAAAAGCCATGGGCGCCGGGTAATGAAAAGCATCGCTCAGGCTGAGCACCATCTGGGACATGAAGTTTTGCGTCTTTTCGTCGCGCGTCAGCGGCTTCTGACCAGCGTCTTCGCGCGTTTTGGAGACCAGCTCAAACAGCACGCCGTTGAGGATGCGCACCAGCACTTCACTGGCCCGATTGCGCTCGGCCTCTGGCACATTGATTTCCATGAAGTCCGAGATGGCTTGCAAGCCGGCGACCGGCTTGGCCGGTTTGGGCTGGTTGGCGGCAGCGCCGGGCAAGCTCACGCTTTCGGTGCCGGCATACAGGCCCAGCGCCCGCGTGGCCGAAGCCGAGAGTTGCGCGGCCAGGTCCGGCCGGTCGGCGGCAATCGCCTGGCGCACATAGCGCCGGACCGCTTCATCGCGCTGGCGCGCATCGGCCAAGGCCGCACGTGCTGCCAGAAAAGTGGCCATGCTGCTTTGTTCGTCAGCCGGCACACGCAAATACTGAAAAGTGTCGGCCGGTGTTTCGCGCACGCCCAGCAAAAACACCGCCGTACTGTCCGGGTTGGAGTCCATGCGCACCGGCAGCATGTAATTCTGGAATTCGCGGGCCTGGCCGGCGGCGTCACGCAGCTTGTAGCTGACACTGGGGCCGACATTGCGCAACTCTTTTTGCGTGCTGGTTTTGTTGGCTGCGCCCAGCCGGCTGTCGATGGCGTGTCGCAGGTCGACCTTGCGCACGTCGGCACCCGAGCCGGCCTGGCTGCCGATGGCGCCGAAATTCTCGACGTTGATGACGCGCAGCGCGGTGAACTCCAGGGTGAGCTTTTCGGGCCCGTTGCTCAAGCTGGTGGAGCCGCCAATGTTGCCCTCGACCTCGAAAGGCTTGATGGTGGCATTCATTGGAATGGCCTTGAGCGTCAGGCTGGAGCCACCATCGTCAAAACTGGATTGGTAAATCTCGACGCCACGGTGGCGCACCGGATGGTTAACTTCCACGCGGGCCGGAATTTTCTCGCCGGTTTCCTTGTCGTGAATCACGATGTCACTGGCAAACAGCTTGGGCATGCCGGTCGAGTAGTACTCCACGACGAATTTCTTCAGCTCGATGGCAAAGGGCAAGGGCTGCAGTAACACGCCGCCCGGCTGGTTGAGCATGGCGATGCTCGACTGCGTGCCCTCAGCCACCAGCAAATTGGCGCGAAAGGTCGGATTAGCTTCGCTCAGGCGGTGCTTTTCGGGCACATCAGCGATCAGCCCGCCGCCGGAAAAAACCGACTTGTTGTTGAACCACATCTGCGCGCGCACCATCAGGTCGCCGTCGAGCAAACCGCCCACGCACACCAGCACGATTGCGCTGTGCGCGGCAATGTAGCCGAGCTTGTTGGCCGCACCTTTTTTGGCCGCCACCATCCAGCCACCATCGCGCTGCTGCAGCTTGACGCGCCAGCCGCCCTGCACCAGCGTCTGCCCGATGCGGCGGGCGGCGGCTTCAGGCGCTTCAGTCAGGGTATTGTCGGCGCGGTGACCAAATGCCTTGAGGCTTTGCTCGCGGATGTCTTCTTTGTATTGCTTGAGTTCAGCGAGGATCTTGGGGGTGTTGCGACTGATGCACAAACTGGTGCTGACCACCAGAAAAGCCAGGATCAGCAAAAACCACCAGGCGCTGTAAACGGTGTTGAGGCTGACCAGCCCGAACACCTGGGCCCAGAAGGGGCCGAACTGGTTGACGTAATTGACCAGCGGCTCTTGCTGCTTGAGCACAGTGCCGATGACCGAGGCGATGCAGATGACTGTCAGCAGCGAAATCGAAAATCGCATGGACGAGAGCAATTCGACCAAGCTGCGCCAGGCGCGGGAACCGGTGTCGAGCTCAATGCCTTGGGTGGAAACAGTCATGTCGGTGGAAAGAGTTGGTGCGAACAGCTGAACATCAGCCTGGAGCCCTGCCCATGCCGCGATCTTAGGGACATTGAAGTGCCCATGAAAAAAGCGGGCCTTTCTGTGAAAGACCCGCCTGTTGCCCGCATGAAAAGCTTAGCGCAGGCCGGCGATGTAGTCAGCCAGTGCGAGGATTTCGCGGTCGTTGAGCTTAGCGGCCACTTGCGTCATTTGCAAGTTGTTCTTGCGCACGCCATCGCGAAAGCCGGTCAGCTGGGCCGCAGTGTAGTCAGCATGCTGGCCACCCAAACGCGGGTACTGCACGGGATTGCCGGCGCCATTGGGGCTGTGGCAGCCAGCGCAGGCCGATATCTGACGGTCGGCCACGCCACCGCGGTAAATACGCTCACCCAGGGCCACCAGCTCTTTGTCTTTTGCAAAGCCTGGCTTGCTTTTCTGGGTGGTCGCCCAGAAGGCGATGTTCTTCATGTCGGCATCGGTCAGTTGCGAGGCGAAGCCTTGCATGATGGCGTTCTTGCGGACACCGGACTTGAACTCCTGGAGTTGCTTGACCAGGTACTCCGGGTGTTGCTGGGCCAACTTCGGGTTGACCGGCGCGCCGGAATTGCCGTCAGCACCGTGGCAGGCTGCACAAAGAGCCGTGAACTTGGCTTCACCCGCGACCAGATCGGGCTTGACGACCTTGGCCGGTGCAGCTGCAGCTGGCGCGGCTGGCCCAGCAGCTTGTGACGAAAAAGCAGTCACGGCCAACAGGGCGGTGAGGAAATAAGTGGCGAGCAGCTTCATATCGGGGAGTTTTAATTAAGGGGCACAACAAAACCTACAGCAACTGATTTTACAATGTCTTCGAGCCTGCTGAACCGGACTCTTGTTGGGCGCCGGTCCGGATGCAAGCGCCGTGCGGCCTTTTGGCCACCTCTTGGGCCACCCTTTTGGCCTCCCGGCTTGCACCCTCCACCGAGATTCCCCCTATGACCGCCCCCGCCACCCCTTCCCCTGCCGTTTTGCCCCCTGACATGGACAAGATCGCCATGGGCTGGCTGCACACGGCCAAGTTTTTAACCACCGCGCCCGAGTTGCACCACCTGCCGGCGCTCGATGTCCCCGAAATCGCCTTTGTCGGCCGTTCCAATGCCGGTAAGTCCACCTGCATCAACACCCTGACGCAGCAGCACCGGCTGGCTTTTGCCTCCAAAACGCCGGGCCGCACCCAGAGCATCAATTTGTTCTCGCTGGGCAAACAGGGCATCACCGATGCCGTGCTGGCTGATTTGCCGGGTTATGGCTACGCGGCCGTGCCCAAGGCCGCCAAGTACCGCTGGCAACAGGTGATGGCCAATTACCTGCAAACCCGCCGCAACCTGACCGGCATCGTGCTGCTGTGCGACCCGCGCCTGGGGCTGACCGAGCTTGATGAAATCCTGCTCGACGTGGTGCGCCCGCGCGTGGTTGAAGGCCTGAAGTTTCTGGTCTTGCTGACCAAGTCAGACAAGCTCAACAAGACTGAAGCCGCCAAGGTGCTGTCCATTGTGCGACTGCAAGCCGGCGGCGGCGATGTCAAACTCTTTTCTGCACTCAAGCGCAAAGGTGTCGATGAGGTTGCCCGGCACTTGTGGGATTGGGCTCATCCTGAAGGTCTGGAGGGCGCCATGCCGCCATCGGCCCAGGCCGCCAAACCGACCCCGCCCGCTGAGGCCGAAGCCCCCGAAGCCTGAAGCCGGGGGGCTTGGTCAGGTGCTTTTTAACAAGATATGCCCATGATCCAAACCCGCGACCACCTGCTGCCCCACGGCATCACCCTGTCTTGCCGCAGCGCCGGGACTGTGGGCCGCCCGGTGCTGATGTTTTTGCACGGTTTTCCCGAAGCGGCTTTTGTCTGGGACGCCATGCTGCTGCACTTCGCCAGACCCGAGCACGGCGGTTACCACTGCGTGGCGCCTGATCTGCGCGGCTACGCCGGCTCCAGCGCCCCTGCCGAAGTGGCCGCCTACCGGGCCAAACACCTGATGCAAGACATTGCAGCGCTGATTGCCGATGTGGCCGGCGAAGCGGGGCAATTGGCCTGCCTGGTTGCGCACGACTGGGGCGGCGCAGTGGCCTGGAACCTGGCCGCCGCCAGCCCCGGCTTGATGGCCCGGCTGGCGATCATCAATTCACCACACCCGGGTACTTTTTTAAAGGCGCTGCAGGATTCGCCGGCGCAGCAGGCGGCCAGCGCCTACATGAACGTCTTGATCCGCCCCGATGCCGAAGCCCTGCTGGCCGAGGACGACTACCGCCGGCTGTGGGCGCTGTTTGCGGGTATGGGCGCGGTGGACGGCCCGCACGCCTGGCTAACCGACGCGATCAAGGATCAATACCGCGCCGTCTGGGCAGCCGGTCTGCGCGGGCCGCTGAACTATTACCGCGCTTCGCCATTGCGCCCGCCGCGCCCGGGTGACCCGGCAGCAACAGCTGTCACGCTGCCGCCCGGCATGCTGCAAGTGACGCTGCCCACGCTGGTGCTGTGGGGCACGGGCGACACCGCTTTGCTGCCCGAGCTGCTCGACGGCCTAGAGGCCTTTGTGCCGCAATTAAAGCTGGAGCGCATGGATGCCGCGACGCACTGGATCGTGCACGAACAGCCGGCGCTGGTGCAGGCGCGGCTGGCAGCTTTTCTGCGCTGAAGGCCCAGACACGCCAGCGCTCAATAGACCGCGGGCTCGCCCTGCGGCCGGGTCTTGAAGCGCTTGTGAACCCAGTAGTACTGCGCCGGCATGGTCCGGATAAATCCCTCGAGATGCCGGTTGACCAGCGCCGTGTCAGCCACCAGATCGCCGGTGGGATAGTTGTCCCAGGCGGGCATCACCTCGACCTCATAGCCTGTGGGCGTGAGCCGCGGCACCACCGGCACCACCTTGGCGGGACCCAAGCGGGCAAAGCGGGGAATGGCAGGTAGCGTGGCCGTCTGCACCCCGAAAAAGGGCACAAAAATCGACTTGTCCCTGCCAAAGTCCATGTCGGGCAACAAATACAGCAGCTCGCCCGAGCGCAGCGCATTGATGTGGTCCTTGACGCCCTCGGTGCGCAAAAACAAGCGCAAGCGCCCGAGCCGCTGGCGCCCGGCCTTGATCCAGCTGTCCAGCAGGGGATTGCTCTGGCGCGAATAAATCGAAGTCAGGTCGCGGTCCACATGGACATTAACGGCGGTAACGCCGGCATCCAGGCCGTAGAAATGCGGACAAAAGACGATGGTGGGCGCACGGCCGTCAAACTCGTGGACAGCGCCGCACAGGTGCAGGCGCTGCTTGAGCGTTTCACGCGAGCCGTGCCAGAGCCAGCTGCGGTCCAGCCAGGTTTGTGCAAAATAAACGAAAGTCTGGCGCGCCAGGGCCTTGCGTTCGGCGGCGCTGAGCGCCGGGAAACACTGCGCCAGATTGACCTCCACCACATGCCGGCGCGGTAGCGCCACCCAGTAAAGCAACCCGCCCAGGCCGGCACCCAGCCAGCGCACCAGTGGCAGCGGCAGCGGTGCCAGCACGCGCATGAAAGCGATGCCGGCATGCGTGCCGAGCCGGCTCATTAACTGGAGCGGCCCCATGCTCAGCGCGCCCCTCCGGAGGCAGGTGGTGAGGCACTATCACGCCGTGGCGTCTTGTAGCGTTCGTAGGCCCACAGGTACTGGCCGGGCTGGCTCAGTACCAGCGACTCGATGCTCTGGTTGACCAGTGTCACGGCCTGCAGCAAGTCGGGTGGCGGCGATGTGTCCAGCCCCGCCACCGGCGGCAGTATCTCCATGGCGTAGCCTGCACCGCGCGGCAGCCGCAGCAGGCGCACCGGCAACAAGGCCGCGCCGCTTTGCAGCGCCAGCCGCGCCGCCAGCGTCATGGTGTAGGCGGGCTTGCCAAAAAACGGCGCCCAGATGCCCAGGCCCTCCGGCGGCACCTGGTCGGTCAGCAGCGCCACGGCGGCATTGGCCTTGAGCGCCTTGTGCATTTGCCGGATGCCGCTCAGGCTGGCGGGGATCGCCACCATGCCCGGGCGCTGGCGGCTGGACTGCATCAGGCGCGCCAGCCAGGGCTTGCGCGCAGGCCGGTAAATCGCGGTCACCGGGCCATAGAGTTCGGCCAGCACCTGCGGCCCCAGCTCAAAGCTGCCGGCATGCGGCCCGAAAAAAATCACGCCACGGCCCGCTGCAAAGGCCGCCTCGGCATGGGCCTGGCCCTGAATCTGCACGTTGTGCAGGCAGGACTGGCCCTGCGGCCGCATCCAAAGCTTGGGCAGTTCGGCGACAAAGCGGCCGGCTTCGGCGATGGCCGGGCGGGCCATCGCAAAAGGAATGCCGGCCTGCGCCACATTGGCCCGGAAAGTCGCCCGGTAGCGCGGGCTGAGCGCCCACACCAGCCAGCCCATGGCTGCGCCCATTGCATGCAGGGCGCGCAAGGGCCAATGGGAAAAAAATCGGAACAACACGGACATCGGGATAGGGGTATCGATAGGCGCAACTGCGCTTGAATGGCCAGTGGCCTAGTTTAGTGGGCGGGGCCGGCACTGGCCCGCCTATAATCCGCCTGTCGCCGAGTTACAGAACAACTTGCAGGGCGACGTTAAACATCTCTGCTAAAGCGTTCGCCGAGGCACACCCAGCCGGCAACGCGCCGACTAACCAAGAGGAGTGCAACACAATGGCGAACGATTTTCTTTTTACTTCTGAATCCGTATCTGAAGGCCACCCCGACAAGGTAGCCGACCAAATTTCGGACGCGATCCTGGACGCGATATTCAAGCAGGATCCCAAGTCCCGCGTGGCTGCTGAAACCCTGTGCAACACCGGTCTGGTGGTACTGGCCGGCGAGATCACCACCAACGCGCACGTGGACTACATCCAGGTGGCGCGCGACACCATCAAGCGCATCGGCTACGACAACACTGAGTACGGCATTGACTACAAAGGCTGCGCGGTCCTGGTGGCGTATGACAAGCAAAGCAATGACATCGCCCAAGGCGTGGACCATGCGTCGGACGACCACCTGAACACCGGTGCCGGTGACCAGGGCCTGATGTTCGGCTACGCCTGCAACGAGACCACCGAGCTCATGCCAGCGCCGATTTATTACGCGCACCGTCTGGTCGAGCGCCAGGCGCAATTGCGCAAGGACGGCCGTCTGCCCTTCCTGCGCCCTGACGCCAAAAGCCAGGTGACCATGCGCTACGTGGATGGCAAGCCGCACAGCATTGACACCGTGGTCTTGTCCAGCCAGCACAGCCCCGAGATGAGCGACGGCAAGCACATGAAGCCAGCCTTCATCGAGGCGGTGATCGAGGAGATCATCAAGCCGGTGTTGCCCAAGGAGTGGCTCAAGGACACCAAGTACCTGGTCAACCCGACCGGTCGTTTTGTCATCGGCGGCCCGCAGGGCGACTGCGGCCTGACTGGGCGCAAGATCATTGTGGACACCTACGGTGGCGCCTGCCCGCACGGCGGCGGTGCGTTTTCGGGCAAGGACCCCACCAAGGTGGACCGCTCGGCCGCTTACGCTGCACGCTACGTGGCCAAAAACATCGTGGCAGCCGGCATCGCCCGTCAGTGCCAGATCCAGGTGGCTTACGCCATTGGCGTGGCACGCCCCATGAATGTGACGGTCTACACCGAAGGCACGGGCGTGATTCCCGATGAGCAGATCGCCGCGCTGGTCAACGAACACTTTGACCTGCGCCCCAAAGGCATCATCCAGATGCTCAATCTGCTGCGCCCGATCTACGAAAAGACCGCCGCCTATGGCCACTTCGGCCGCGACGAGCCCGAGTTCAGCTGGGAACGTACGGACAAGGCCGCCATGCTGCGCCAAGCCGCGGGCATCAAGGGTTAAGACTCTGCACGCGCCATGAAAAAACCGCCTATCGAGGCGGTTTTTTTGGGCTCAGAACGAGCAGCCCGTCAACTCTTGAAGCCGGCCGAGAGCTTATTGACAGTGGCCGCAAACGCGGTATTTTTTCCAGAAGTGCGCACCGTGAAAGGCCATGCCGGGCGCTGTGGACAGGCCGGCTCCGGCTTGCCCGCCAGCGCGCCCTGCGCCTGGGGACCGGCGCGGTTGGCAACCCGTATGCCTGATTGATTCATCGCTGTCTCCTTTTGAGGCGGGCAAATCCCCGACGATGGTCTCAATGTAAAGGGCTTGCCCAAGGTAGGCTTGTCAGCCAAATGCCTGTGCGCGGGTCAGCCAGGTCTCATGCCGGGAAAAGCACTCTGGTGCCCATAGCGGTCCATGTCGATAGCAGTTTCTAAGACCACCTCACGCGCGCTGCAAGCGGGGAGCTGGGCGCCGGGCGACCGGGTAGCCAATGAGCTGCTGGATGCGCTGGACCGTGACGCCTTGCACATAGCGCTTTGCGGGCAGCAACTGGTGCAACAAGTCATACAACCTGCTCCAGGAGGTCAGCCCCTGCGGCATGTCGATGCACACCTCGGTACCGCCTTCAGCGCTCAGGGCCACGCGCTGTCGAACCGGCATGCCCAGCGAGTCGTCGATATTCAGGCCGGCGCGTTGCAAGCCGGCAAACAGAGCGTCATGCGTGACAATGCCGGCACCGCGGCCGTCCATCGAGCCCCGTACTTATTCAAGCACGCACACATCGTGTCCATGGTGGTGCAAGACATTGGCAGCCAGTAGCCCGCCCTGAGAACCACCGATGACGAGAATCCGTGACATTCAGGCGGCGGCGTCCAGTGCCTGCTTTTCAGCGGCCGGGTAATTGAGTTCGACCACCACGCCGTTCGGGTCATCGAGAAACAGCTGATGCAAACCGATGGAAGGCACGGTGCGCTGACGCGGCGTGATGCCCTTGGCTTGCAGGTGCGCCAGCATGTCAGCCAGACCATCAGCCAGAAAGGCAATATGGTCTACCGCGCCACTGCCCGTGAGCGCAGAAACGTCGCGACCACCCAGGTATTTTTTAAGGCCTTCCGGGTCCTTCGGGTCCATGCCGATCACATGCACCACGGCATTGGCGACGTCTGCATGGTCCCCGCGGTAAAGCCAGATGCCCGGAAATGGAAAAGCCGGGCGCGGCCCGACGGTCAGCCCGAGCAGGTCCACATAAAAGCGGCGTGTGCTCTCCATGTCTAGCGTGCGGATGGAGAGGTGATTGATCGTCAGGGCCATGACAGCGGGTCCTTCAACGGGTTGGATGGAGGATAGAGAGTTTGCTCCAAATTCAGGGCGGCCCGGACCGGGACTGAATTGGTTCATCATGCATGAAAGCTATTGTTGAGCGACTGATCAACAGCACTATCAGTGGTCAGCGCAGACATGAACTCCCGCCTTTACTCAGTAACGCACGCCCAGCAACTGCGCAGAACTGCGTTCAATCAAATTACCGCTGAGCAGTTCAGCCTGAACCGGTGCTGCCGGGTCGTCGACACGCGTTCGCAATATGCGCGCCGCGTGCTCGGCCATGGCTTCAAAAGGCTGACTCACTGTGGTCAGCAAATAGGCCGGGCGACGCCCTGAGGGGATGTCATCGAAGCCCACCACCGACACGTCGCGGGGAACTTGCAACATCAATGCAAATCGCAAGGCGTCCAGCATGCCAAGGGCCATGGTGTCGTTCACACAGAAAACCACTTCGGGCTGGAGCTGCGGGTCTGTCAACGGTGCGCCCGCAAACAAGGCGAGTGCGGCTGCATGGCCTGACTCATAGTGGTAATCACCTTCAATTTGAACCACGCTCTCAATACCCAGCTCCTGCAGTCGCTGAAGAAAGCCGTTGACCCGCAGGGCTGAAACAGGCGCGTCTTCCGGCCCCCTGACCACCGCGAAGCGCCGGTGGCCTGCGGCAAAAAGACGCGAGGCCAGCAACCGGGCAGCGCTGCTGTGGTCGCAAGCCACCACACAGGCGCTCGGACTGCGGGCCTCGCGGTTGAACAAGACCAGCGGTCGTTCCCGCAATTGGGCTTGCGCCAGGTCATCGCCGGACAGGCTGACGCAGGACACCACACCGTCAACCCCGAAGGCCATGGCCTGGGCCAGCGCCTGACCGCCACCGCTTTCCAGTTCGGAGGGGAACAGCAAAGGCTGAAAGCCCTGGCGCAACAAGGCGCGGGTCAAAAAGAACAGCACGTCGGGCGCATCCCGCTGGGTGGACTCGGTCAGCAGCAGGCCCGCCAAACCCGAGCGCTTGGTGATCAGGCTGCGTGCAATCGAGTTGGGGGCATAGCTCAGCGCCTTGGCAGAAGCCAGCACTTTGGCCCGTGTGGCGGGCGCAATGGGTGAGTCGGCCTGAAAGGCCCGCGACACCACCGATTGGGAGACGCCAGCGTGGATGGCAACGTCATAAGACGTCGGGGATTGCATTTTTCGTCTCATCGTGAAATCGAATTCATAGTAGGGTAAACCCAATTATCTATTGTTACTCTGCGCTAATTTACGTTCAATGCGAGTGTGCATTTAATTATTTAATGAATTCAAATTCAATTGCAGGAGACCCTTATGAAACGTCGAAATATCCTCCAGGCCACAGCGGCCAGCATGGGTGCAGGCATGGCACCTTGGGCTTTTTCGCAAGGCACTTCCGCCATGCTCAAGCCCGGCAAACCCTATGCCGGAACCGAGGTGAACCTGCTGACCGTTGTCGCCCCCCAATTCAAGGCGCATGAGGCCAAACTCGCTGAGTTCGAGGCACTCACTGGCATCAAGGTGAAGTACCAGTACGTGCCCTTTGGCTCTACGCGTGAAAAACTCACCGCCGAACTCGTGGGCGCCAGCGCCCAGTACGATGTCCTGAGCGCCATGGATGTGTGGGGCCCCTCGCTGTACAACCTTTTTGAGCCGCTCAATGGCATGCTGGCTGAAAAGAAGATCGACATGCAGGCGCGCTACCCCTACGCGCATCTGCGTGCCGCCCGCGACGGTAACGGCAACGGCAAGAACGTGCTGGGCTTTCCGATCCGCGGCCACGTGCAACTGATGTTCTACCGCAAGGACATCTTCAACCAACTGGGCCTGAAGGCCCCCGCGACATGGAACGACATGGTCGAGGCCGGCAAAGTGATTCAGAGCAAGACAAACCTGTCCGGCGTCGCCATGTACTACGGCAAGACCGGCGGCCAGAATCTGATGATCTGGTTCAACTACCTCTGGGGTATGGGCGGCGATTTGCTGGACGCCAAGGGTCAACCCGCTTTCAACAGCCCGGCCGGCATTGCCGCCACCCAGGCTTACATGGATGTGCTGATCAAGCACAAGGCCGCCCCTGCTGCAGCCGCCTCTTTCAACGAGACGGATGCCGTGAATTCAGTGGCCCAAGGCAAGAGCGCTATGGTGCCGGTGTGGTGGTGGCGCTATGCCAGCCTGGTGGACCCCAAGACATCCACCCTCAAGCCCGAGCAGGTGGGCTTTGCGCCCCTGCCCAGCATGCCGGGCAAGGAAAACACCACTTACACCAACACCTGGTTTTACGGTATCAACAAGAATTCCAAAAAGAAAGCCGCCGCCATGGAATTCCTGACATGGCTGTCTGACCCTGAAATCGAGCGCAGCGTGCTGCTCGACAAGAGCATGAACGAAGTGGTTGCCATGCAAACCAAAAACCTGCTCGATGGCGATGTGAACACGCGCTACAACGGCATGCACGTGTTTGGCGCGCAAGCCCTCAAGGGCGCCAAGGGAACGCCGCTGTTTGCCCAGTGGCCACAGGTGAGCGATGTACTGGAAGCCACCATCAGCGAGCTGGCCTCGGGTCAAAAACAGGTCAAGCCCGCGCTAGATGAAGCGGCAGCCAAGGTTCGCAGAATCATGCGGGCATGAGGGCGGCGACAACTCAACTAAGACGACTGCCTGTTCACTGGGTGCTGCTGGCACCGGCCCTGCTTTTTGTGGCGGCCATGGCACTTTTCCCGCTGGGCTATTCGCTGCTGCTGAGCTTTCGTGAATGGAAGCTGGCACGGCGGAGCTCACCGGGAGACTTTGTCGGATTTTCAAATTACATCAACTTGCTGACGGATGACCCGGAGTTTTTTGAGGCACTCCGGGTGACTGGTGTCTTCATCACAGTCGACGTGTTGCTGACGCTGGTGATTGCGCTGAGCGCAGCCTTGCTTTTACAAAAAGCGGGACGTCTGAACACGCTGGCGCGGACCATGCTTATCCTGCCTTTTGTCATGAGTCCGGCGCTCATCGGCATCTCGTTTCGCTTTTTTCTCAACGCCGAATACGGCGTGGTGCATCACCTGATCGGCCTGCTCATACCGGCCATGAAAGACACTGTGTGGCTGGCAGACGCCACCTTGTCGATGGCCGCCGTGGTGGCCTCCGATGTCTGGCACTGGGCGCCCTACATGACGCTGGTGATGCTGGGCGGGCTGGCGTCGATTCCTGCTGAAACCCAGGAAGCCGCGCGCATCGATGGCGCTTCGGGGTTTCAGGTTTTTCGTGACATCACCTGGCCGCAGCTGCTGCCGGTGGTGGCGGTGGTGGCGGTACTTAAAACCGTTTTTGCCCTCAAGGCCTTTGACACCATCTACACGCTGACCAATGGTGGCCCGGGCAATACCACCAAGACACTGGCCTACTTTGTCTACGAACAGGGCTTCAGCTATTACGACATGGGTTATGCCGCGGCAGCAGCTTACTTGCTGACAGCGGCGCTACTGGTCATGGCCGGTTTTTACCTGCGCCTGGCTTTTGCCAAGAACCGCTGAACACTTGCACATGTCGCAACCCCTGACTCCGATGCCAAACAAACCTGCGCTGATTGACGGCTACCGCGCGCCCGCCAATGAACAAGTGGCCGGCTGGCTGCGACAGATGCTGGTCTTTGTGGGCATCAGTGCCATCGCCCTGCCGATTGCCTGGATCACCATCACCGCCTTCAAGTTCCCCCGCGATGTGTACTCGCTGGACACTGCGCTGATCTTCACACCCACGCTGGAGAACCTGCAGACGGTGTTCGAGCACCCGTGGAATCTGGGCTCAAAAATCCTGAACAGTTTTGCAGTGGCGCTGGGCACGGTTCTGCTGGCAATTCCCATGGCGACCATGGCGGCCTATGCTTTTTCGCGCTTTGATTTTCGCTTCAAACAGTCGATCTTCATGTTGGTGATTGCCTCGCAATTCATACCGGCTGCAGTCATCGTGCTGCCCTATTTCCTGATGTTCAAGCAACTGGGCATGCTCGACACGCGAAGCGCTCTGGTGTTGATCAATATGTCGATCGTTTTGCCCTACGCCGTCTGGATGATGAAGGGCTTCATTGACGCGGTGCCCATCGAGATTGAAGAGTCGGCCATGGTGGATGGTGCTTCCCGCGTCCGCGTGCTGTGGGAGATCGTCGTCCCGGCGGCCCTGCCCGGCATCATCACGGCAGCGGTCTTCAGCTTCACGCTGACCTGGAACGAGTTTCTCTTTGCGCTCATCATCAGCAAGCAGGACGCGCTGACCCTGCCTATCGGCCTGATCGGCTTTCGCACGGAGCGCGGTGACCTGTGGGAGTTAATGGCAGCGGGCGGCATCCTGATCACTGCGCCCATGTTCCTGATCTCCCTGCTGGTTCAAAAACAATTCATCCAGAGCCTGACGGCCGGCTCGGTGCGTTAAACATTCCCGGCATTCACATGACACAAATATCCCTTCGCGGGCTGCACAAGACCTTTGGCACAACGCAGGTGGTCAAGGACCTGAACCTGGACATTGCCGCTCAGGAATTTCTGGTGCTGCTGGGTCCCTCCGGCTGCGGAAAAACCACCACCATGCGCATGGTGGCCGGTCTGGAGCACGCCACACACGGCGAGATCAGCTTCAACGGACAACGTGTCAATGAAGTTCCCACGCAGCAGCGTGATGTCGCCATGGTCTTTCAGAACTACGGCTTGTACCCGCACATGACCGTGGCCCAGAACATCGCTTACCCGCTCAAGCTGCGTGGCATCGGCAGCGCCGAACGCGATGCAGCCGTGCTCCGGGCTGCTGCACGGGTCGAGCTGGGGCCTTATTTGCACAGGCACCCCCGGGAACTCTCCGGCGGGCAGCGGCAACGGGTGGCGCTGGCACGCAGCATCGTCCGGACACCCAAGGTCTTCCTGATGGATGAACCTCTCAGCAACCTTGACGCCAAGTTGCGAGTGGCCATGCGCGCTGAAATCAAACACCTGGCGCACGAACTGCAAGTCACCACAATTTATGTCACCCATGACCAGATTGAGGCCATGACGCTGGCCCACCGGGTTGCCATCATGAAAGATGGCGTGATTCTGCAACTGGCACCGCCTGAAGAAATTTACAACAACCCGGTCAATGCCTACGTGGCTGGTTTCATTGGCAGCCCTGCCATGAACCTGATTCCTGTTCACTGCGATGGTGCCGGGCTCAAAGCGGAGGACGGCGCACTGATACGGGCACAAGCTCCGCGTCAGGGTCCGCTGACGCTGGGCATACGCGCCGAAGACATGCAACTGTGCGCCGAATCGCAAGCGAATTTTTCCGCCGCCATTTATGCCTTTGAACTGCTCGGTGACTCGACCATGGCGACCATCAAGCTGGGCGCAACCAGCGTCGCCATCAAGGGCGAGAAGCATCTGCGCCTGCAATTTGGCGAGCGTGTCCACGTGCGCTTTGACGCCGCTCGGCTGTACTGGTTTGACATGGACAGCGGCGAGCGCGTCAGGCCGCTGGGTGAGCACTGAATGACTTCCGGCCGGAACACCCTGGTGATGCTGCCTGGCACGCTGTGCGACCGCCGGATTTTTGGCCGGCAAAAGCGCAGCCTGCGCCATTCGCACAACGTTCGCCTGGTGGATTACCGGGCACTCAAAGCAGCGCGTACGCAGCAAGCTCTCACCGGCTGGGTGCGACGTCTTCTGGCGGGCTTGCCCGAAAAATTTTCTCTGGCGGGCTTTTCGCTTGGCGGCATTTGGGCATTGGAAATCCTGCGTCAGGCCCCGGGGCGTGTTGAGCGCCTGGCCATGATCGCCAGCAATGCCCAGGGCGCCAGCCCCCGAGGTCATCGCAACAGCCGCATTCAAAGCCGCCTGTGGCGACAACCCGGCGCCGGTCCGCTGGCCGTACTGGCCCGTGGCTTACCCGCTTACTTTCACCATGCAGCCGCCCGCCACCAGCACCAGGGCCTGTTGCACGACATGGCGCTGGGCACCGGCCGGCGCAGCGCACTTGCCCAGTTTGCATGGGCTGGCGGCCGTCCCGAAAGTCTGCAGACGCTGGCCGAATTTACAGGCCCGGTGCTGATCGTCAGTGGCGCCAGGGACCGGCTGTGCCCGCCACGCTGGCAGCAGGCCATGCAGCAGGCCAACCCCGCCGCAAACTGGCTTGCGCTGGAGCGTGTCGGCCACTTTGTGCCGCTGGAAGCGCCTTCTGCACTCACCGGTGCATTGCACCAATGGCTGCAAACCCCATGCCCCACAGCATCACGGAATTTGTCCGTATCAGGAGTATAGAAATGTTGAGCGAAGAAGACATCAAAGCGCGTTTTATTCCTTTTGACAGCCTGCGTTACACCACAGAGGCGTTCATTGATTACTGCATCCCGGAGTGCTCGCCCAAGTACAACTACGCACTGATCGGCCCCGGCGTTTCACAAAATCCAAAACAGCCCGTGAGCCTGCGCGAAAAGCATGGCTTTCAGGTCGGCGGCATATCCATGCCGCACGGCAAGACCAACCCGGCCCACATGCACTTCACCGCCGAAGTCTTTATTTGCTTCAAGGGCGACTGGCAGATGCAATGGGGATTCAACCCCGGCGTGCAAACCGCTGATGTCGGTGAGGGCGATGTCCTGACGGTGCCGCCCTGGATTTACCGCGGCTTCAAGAACATCGGCGTTGACGACGGCTTCATGTTCACCGGTCTGGGGCGCGACAGCACCGGCGGCATTCTGTGGGGGCCCAGCACTCTGGCAGCGGCCAGCGCGCAAGGTGTTCACCTCACAGAGGACTACCAGATCATTGACGAGCGGGCTGGCCAGAAATGGAATGGCAGCCAGAAGGCGCTGGCCCCCATGACGCCAGAAGAGATTGCGGCCCTGCGCGTCTGGTCTCCGGCGCAAATGGGCCAACGTATCGTGCGTTTTGCAGAGCTCGACTGGTCTGCAGATGCGCTGCTGGACGCGTCTTTGCCCGGCTGCGGCGCCCAACTTGCGCCCGTGCTCGGCCTGGGCATGAGCGAGGCCAGGGACCATCAGGCGCCGGTTTCCAATTCGCATGGGTTTTCCATCGAATGGCTGCGGCTGCCTGCCGGCGGCAGCGTGTCACGCCATCGCTTGCAGGAAAAGCAGGTGCTCATCATCTACCGCGGCAAGGTGCAGATCCGGGTCGAAACAGAAAACCTGGACCCGGACTCGCTGCCGCGCGACGCCGTCACCCTGCAGGCCAGTGGATCGCCCCAGGGCTGGGACAGCTACGCCATGCCGGCCGATTGCTGGCGCAGCCTGCACAATGCGGGCGACACCGAGGCCTTGGTGCTGCTGATGACTGCCGGTGACGCGCGCAAGCACATCACCTGGGCCACTGATGTCATCCGGGCGGCTGGGGAATGTGACAAGGCCATGGATGCCAACGGTTACGTGGGTGCCAAACACTTCATTGACCGTGCACAACCTTGAACCTTGACAGCCGAACATCAACAGGAGACAGACATGCTTGATCACAACCGCCCGCTGGACACCCGGCTGCCTGAGATGTTTCGCAGCGGTAAGCGCCTGCGCAGTATTTTCAGCGGTTTGCCTTCACCGGCCATCGTTGAAATGTGCGCCTACGCCGGCTTTGACTTCATCATCATCGACAACGAGCACGGCAGCGCCGGCCTGGAGACCACCGAAAACATGCTGCGCGCGGCCAGAGCCAGCAACCTGCCTTGTGTGGTCCGCTGCCTGCCGCATGACATTGCGCGCACCCTGGACATTGGTGCCAGCGGCGTGAAAATTCCGATGGTCAACACCGCCGCACAAGCCGCCGATCTGGTGCGGCAGGTGAAGTACCCGCTGCCTGGTGGTGCCGGGGGTGGGCGCGGTTCGGCTTTTTCAAGCCGCGCCGCAGGCTATGGCGCCTTTGGCGGGCCGGCCCACACGCAGCGCAGCAACGACGGCGTGGCACTGATCGTCATGATTGAAACGCTGGAAGGCGTTGCCAATGCGGCGGCCATGGCCGCCGTGCCGGGTGTTGACGCGGTCTTCATCGGGCCGAACGACCTGGCGCACAGCATGGGTTATGAAAACCGCTGGACTGAGCCGCCGGTGCAGGCAGCCATTGAGCAGGCGCTCAAGGCGGTGTCAGCCGCCGGCAAATGCGCGGGCATGTTGGCCCTGGCGCCTGAAGACGAAGACATCTACGCCGCAATGGGCGCGCGCTACTTTGCCCGGGTGGCCACCGGCATCATCACCAAGGCGCTCAAGGATTCGGCCCAGGGCGGCAAAAACCAGTTGGGTTATTAACCGACGCCCTGTGAGGCAGGTGCCACCGATGCGCCCGCCACGCCATGGCGGGCCAGGGCTTGCGTCACAAAACCACTGGCCTTCATGTCCTCGACAAAGCGGCTGAGCAGCGCGGCCGCGGCCGGCCCGCGGGTTTTGGGCAGCCCCATCGCCTGCTGGATCACCATGAAGCGGCCGGGCAACACACGCAAGCCCGGCAGGCGCGCGGCATCGGCTTCGAGTTGTTGACGCACGCCGGCGGCCACCTCGAGCTGTTGCGACAAAAAAACATCGACCACCGCGGGTGAAGTGGGCGCCCGCACAATCACAGCGTGCTGGAGTTCGCGCGTCAAAAAAAGATCATAGGCACTGCCCTGCCCGACCGCCACACGGTTGGGCGCCAGGTCCACCTCGGCGTTGTTCTGTAAGGGAGAACCGTGGCGAACCATGTAACTGCCCTCGATCAGCACATAAGCCGGCGTGAAGGCAATGCCCTCGCCGCGCAGCGGATCGATCGCAAAAAAACCGATGTCGGCCTGCTCCTGCGTGACAGCCTGCACCGACTTGCCGGCCGCGTCAAAAACCACCAACTCCAGCGGCACGGCCAGCTGCGCGGCCAGCGCGCGCGCCAAGTCAATCGACACACCCGCAGGCCGGCCGTCCGCGCCCCGCCCGGCCAGGATCGGGTTGCCCATATTGATGGAGGCACGCAAGGTGCCGGTGGGCGCAAAGGCTTTGACAAGTTCTGGGGAAATACGCATGGTGGATCTGCTCAAACCAGTGCCGCCTCAATGTCCTTGCCCAGGCTCTTGGGCGTGTTGGTAGGCGCGTAGCGTTTGAGCACGGCGCCGTCCTTGCTCACCAGAAACTTGGTGAAGTTCCACTTGATGCCCTGGGTGCCCAGCAGGCCCGGCGCCTCTTTGCACAGCCACTGGTACAGCGGGTGCGCGCCGGCGCCATTGACATCGACCTTGGCCATCATCGGAAAGCTCACGCCGTAGTTGAGCTGGCAAAACGCAGCGATCTCGTCGTTGCTGCCCTTGTCTTGCGCGCCAAACTGGTTGCATGGAAAGCCCAGCACCACCAGGCCCTGCGCGCCGTATTGCTGGTGCAGCGCCTCCAGGCCGGCGAACTGCGGCGTGAAACCGCAGGCGCTGGCCGTGTTGACGATCAAGAGCGCCCGACCCTTGAACTGGTCCAGGCGCACGCTCTGGCCGTTGATTTGTAGCGCTTCAAAATCATAAACAGTGGTCATGTGTACAGCCTGTAGTCATTAGGTTTTTATCCTCTTTGCCATTGAGCGCCATGTCAAGCTGGCCTGCCCGCTCCCAGCCATTGTGAACCGGCCTGGCCGGATTTTTTCACGCACAATGGCTTGGCATAGCCAATTCAGGCAACTGCATCACCCCATGACACAGCCCCTGCCCGCTCCCGAACGCAAGTCCAATCTGTTGATCGAGGCAGGTGCTCTGCTGCTGGCGGCCGCTGTGGCCACCGTCATGGTGCTGCACCTGCGGGCCGGCTCGGGCCCAGCCTTGACCGGCCCGCTGCCGCCCCCTGGCGCCGAAGTGCTTGCC
>JBIKHR010000006.1:0-25128 GCA_044362035.1 Polaromonas sp.
CGCAGGGCTTTGTCAAAGTGCTCACCGTGCCTGGCAAGGATACGATTGTGGGCGTCACCATCGTCGGCAGCCAGGCCGGCGAGCTGCTGGCCGAATACGTGCTGGCCATGAAACACGGCCTGGGCCTGAACAAGATTCTGGGCACCATCCACAGCTACCCGACCTTGGCCGAAGCCAATAAATACGCCGCCGGCAGCTGGAAACGCGCCCATCAACCCGAACGCCTGCTGGCTTGGGTGCGCAAGTACCACGACTTCATGCGCGGCTGAAGATGGACCCCCTGCTACAGTTCCTGCATGCCTGATTCCACTGTGCCTTTATCGCCCTCTGCCACTGCTGCAGCGCGGCCTGAATTCATTCAGCTGCATCATGAAGACCATGCGGCGGTGCGTGTGGAACTGATTGCCGGTTTGCTAGCGCCTGCGGCTTTCACGTCGCCTAAATACCTGTACGACGCGCTGGGTTCGCGGCTTTTTGAGGCCATCACCGAGCTGCCCGAGTACTACCCCACGCGCACCGAGGCGGCCATCTTCAAAGCGCATGCAGCGGCCATGGCGACCATGCTGCCGCAGGCTTGCACGCTGGTGGATTTGGGCGCGGCCAATTGCGCCAAAGCGGCGGCTTTGTTTGCAGACTTTGCGCCGGCGCGTTATGTGGCGGTCGATATTTCGGTGGATTTTTTGCGCCAGTCGCTGGGCAGTTTGCAGGCACGGCACCCGGGCCTGCCTATGCTGGGCCTGGGCATGGATTTTTCAAGCAGTTTGCAACTGCCGCCGCAAGCCGGGCAGGGCCCCAAGGTGTTGTTTTACCCAGGCTCGAGCATCGGTAATTTCACGCCGGACGACGCGCTGGTGTTTTTACGCCAGGCCAGGCAAGCCTGTGGCGGCGGCGGGCTGCTGATCGGGGTGGACCTGGTCAAGCCGCGGGCGCTGCTCGAGCCGGCTTATGACGATGCGCTGGGCGTGACCGCGGCCTTCAACCGCAACCTGCTGCTGCATCTGAATGCGCTGGTCGGCAGCAATTTCCAGCCGGGTGACTGGCAGCATGTGGCTTTTTTCAACGACACGGCTTCGCGCATCGAGATGCATTTGCAGGCCTTGCGCGCAGTGGACGTGCGCTGGCCCGGCGGCCAGCGGCACTTTGCTGCGGGCGAGCGCATTCACACTGAAAATTCCTACAAGTGGCAGCAGGCCGATTTTGCGCAACTGCTGCTTGCGGCGGGCTTTGCTCGCACGCAGGCCTGGACCGATGAGCGCGGCTGGTTTGCCGTTTTCTGGGCGGCCGCATGAACACGCCGGCGCGCATCGTCATCGTCAGCCCGGCGCTGGCGGATGCCAACAACGGCAACTGGCAAACCGCCAGGCGCTGGCAGGAATTGCTGGCGCCGCATGAGGTGCGCATCGTCAAAGACTGGCCCGACCCGGCTGCGCGCAGGGCCAAGGCCAGGCCGGACGATGTGATGTTGGCGCTGCATGCGCGCCGTTCGGCTGCCTCGATCGCTGCCTGGGCCGCACGCCCGGCGGGCTCGCAGGGGCTGGCGGTGGTGCTGACCGGCACCGACTTGTACCGCGACATTCAGGCCGATGAAAACGCCAGGCATTCGCTGGCGCTGGCCGCACAACTGGTGGTACTGCAAGAGCGCGGCCCCGACGACTTGCCGGCCGGGCTGCGCGATAAGACACGCGTGATTTTTCAGTCAAGCACGGCGCTGCCGCCGGCCGACAAGCCGGCCGTGGGCACGCAGTTGCGCGCCGTGATGGTGGGCCACCTGCGCGAAGAAAAATCACCACAAACCCTGTTTGAAGCAGCGCATCTTTTGGCTGGCGAGACCGGACTTTTTATCGACCACATCGGCGAGGCGCTCGATGCCGCCCTGGGCGAGCAGGCCCGGGCCACGGCCGTCGCCTGCCCCCATTACCGCTGGCTGGGCGGCCAGCCGCATGCGGCCACCCGCCGGCATATTCAGCGCGCACATGTGCTGGTGCACAGCAGCCTTATGGAGGGCGGTGCGCATGTGGTGATGGAGGCGGTGCTCAGCGCCACGCCGGTGCTGGCCTCGCGCATTCCCGGCAACATCGGTATGCTGGGCGAAGACTACGCGGGCTACTTTGCGCCGGGCAACGCGCAGGCGCTGGCAGACTTGCTCAAGCGCTGCCGGCAAGACGCCGGCTGGCTGGTGCAACTGCAAGCGCAATGCGCGTTGCGCGCGCCGCTTTTTGCGCCAGAAGCAGAAGCTGCCGCGCTGCACCAACTGGTACAAGACCTGCGGGCCTGAACGGCTGCGCACCCTGAAACCCCCATAACGACAAAGCCTGACATGCAATCCAGCGAACAACCGGTCCTGCGAGACATCGTGCTGATCGGCGGCGGCCACAGCCATGCAGTGGTGCTCAAGATGTTTGGCATGAACCCCGTGCCGGGCGTGCGCCTGACGGTGATCTGCCGCGACAGCCACACGCCTTACTCGGGCATGCTGCCGGGCTACATCGCCGGGCACTACAGCCATGACGAGGTGCACATCGATCTGCGCACGCTGGCGGCATTTGCGGGTGCTCGTTTTTTCAAGGACGAGGTGATCGGCCTGGACCGTGCCAGCGGCAAAGTGCTGTGCAAAAACCGCCCGCCTGTGCCCTACGACCGCGTCTCGATCAACATCGGTTCGACGCCGCAGATGAGCCGCGTTCCCGGGGCGGCCGAACATGCGGTGGCCGTCAAGCCAATCCACTTATTCAACGCGCGCTGGCTGGCCTTGCTCGAACGCGTGCGCCTGCACCCCGGCAAAACACGCATTGCGCTGGTGGGGGGTGGCGCGGGCGGGGTCGAGCTGACGCTGGCCATGCAGTACCGGCTGCGACGCGAATTGCGCGCACTGGGCCGCGACCCGAACGAGCTGAGTTTTCACATCTTCACCAGCAGCGCGCAAATATTGCCCACGCACAGCCCCGGCGTGCGGCGCAGCTTTGAAGCTGTGCTGGCTGAGCGGCAGGTGGTCACGCACTGCGGCAGCAGCGTCACGCAGGTCACTGACAAGTCGCTGCAAACGGCCGACGGCCAGCGCATGGCGATGGACGAGATCATCTGGGTCACACAGGCCGGTGGTGCGCCCTGGCTCCAGCAGACCGGGCTGGCACTGGACGAAGGCGGCTTCATCCAGGTCAATGAACAGCTGCAAAGCGTGACTGATGCGCGCGTGTTTGCGGCCGGCGACATTGCCAGCATGGTCGGACGCCCTCTGGAAAAAGCCGGCGTGTTTGCAGTCCGACAAGGCAAACCACTGGCCACCAATTTGCGTCTGTCCCTGCAAGACGCGCCCCTGCAAGCCTACCGTCCGCAACCCAGCTGGCTGGCCCTCATCAGCACTGGTGACCGGTTCGCCGTGGCCTCGCGCGGCGGCTGGGGCCTGGGCGCAGGCTCGGGCTGGGTCAGTCGCTGGCTTTGGCGCTGGAAGGACCGCATCGACCGCGACTTCATGCGCAAATTCACCGATCTCGCACCCATGATGGCTGCGACAGCCGGTGCGCAGACAAGCCCCGTCAAGCTCGACGCAGAAGAAGCTGCGCAAGCCATCTCGGCGATTGCGATGCGTTGCGGCGGCTGCGGCGCCAAAGTGGGCGCTACGGTGCTGTCGCGTGCGCTGGGAGCGCTTGCGCCGGTGGAGCGCGCTGACGTGCTGATTGGCCTGCATGCGCCCGACGACGCCGCCGTGGTGCGTGTGCCGTCCGGCCAGGCCATGGTGCACAGTGTGGATTTTTTCCGCGCTTTCATCGACGACCCGTATATTTTTGGCAAGGTGGCGGCCAACCATGCGCTGGGCGACATCTTTGCCATGGGCGGCCAGGCGCAGACAGCCACCGCAGTGTGCACCGTGCCTTCGGGGCTGGAAGCCAAGGTCGAGGACACTCTCTTCCAGATGATGACAGGCGCGGTCGAGGTGCTCAACGAAGCTGGTTGCGCGCTGGTGGGCGGCCACACCGGCGAGGGCAAAGAGCTGGCACTGGGTTTTGCAGTCAACGGCTTGGTTGATGAAAACCTGCGCGGGGTGATGGTCAAGGGTGGCATGAAAGCCGGTGACGTGTTGCTGCTGACCAAACCGATTGGCACCGGCACGCTGTTTGCCGCGCACGCGCTGCTGAAAACCCGCGGCCGCTGGATTGACGCGGCGCTGGACTCAATGGTGCAGTCCAACCGGCTGGGCGCCGTCTGTCTGCAAAAGCACGGCGCCACCGCCTGCACCGACCTGACCGGCTTCGGCCTGCTCGGCCACCTGGTTGAAATGACGCGGCCTTCCAATGTGGACGCTGAGATTGATTTGAACGCGCTGCCGCTGCTGGACGGTGCGCAGGAGACCAGTGCCGCTGGCATTTTGAGCTCTTTGCAGCCGGCCAATGTGCGGCTGCGCCGCGCGCTGCGCAACCAGGCCGCGGCCGTGGCGCACCCGAACTACCCGCTGATCTTTGACCCGCAAACCGCTGGCGGTCTGCTGGCCAGCGTGCCGGCGGCCAAGGCCGACGCCTGCGTGGCGGCGCTCAAGGCCCTGGGTTATGCACACACCGCCGTCATCGGCCGCGTGCTGGCACAGGGCGATGCGCTGGAGCCCATCGTTTTGAAATTGTGATGCTTTGAGCGGCAGCGTCAAACTGCGCTATAAAAATTGTCTAGAGAATTGGGTGAATGCCATTGCGTGCTCTGGGGGGGCTTTGTTGTTGCCAAATATATAGTCCGCGATGATTCGGAAACCCTTCCCTGAAGCGGCGTCCATATCGCCATCCACCCAAGTTTCGGCAACGATGATTGGAGCGTACTGGCGCAACTCAAACCCAGCTTCCTGGTCCAGAACTTTATATTTAGGTTCTTCGATAGCCAATGCAGCACTCGTGGCCATTAAGCCTCCCAAAACAAAACAGCAAACGCATTGTCTGTCGATTTACTTGGGCAGGATCACCAACTGAGTTGCATATGCTTGCGGTAAAAAAGCGGGAGCTCTGCGATGTCGCGCTCGCCCCACCCCGCTGCCATACCAGCCTTGAGGCTGGACACACAGGCAGTTGCTGCCGGAAGGCTGACACCGGTCTCAGCTGCCGCAGACACAGCAGACGACAGATCTTTGCACAGGGACTTCATGTCGAAGGCCGCATCAGCCGTTGCGCCTTTTAGAATCGGCATCTTGAACGCAAGAAAAAAATTTGCCATCGGGCTGTCGGCTAAGACATCGAGCATTGCGGTTGGCTCCAGCCCTTCGCTAGCACCCAGTGCAAGTGCTTCGGCCAAAGCTTCCAGGTAGACCCCTAGCACCAGATTGACGGCGAGTTTCATGGCGGCACTGGAGCCCACTACGCCTAAATGAACAACCTTTCTGGCCATCAGATCTAAGATGCCTCGAACATGGTCTAGATCCTCGATTCTTCCGCTGGCAAGAACAACCAGTTGCGCCTGGCTAACCTGGGCATTTGTACCCAGTACTGGTGCGGAAATGAAGTGCGCGCCGCAAACCTCGGCCGCCGCCGCTATTTCGCGAACCGTAACGGGTTTAAGCGTGCTCATATCAATGAAATACTTGCCGGCAACGGCACCATCGAAAAGACCCCCAACGTCGAGGTAGAGACTACGCGCCGCATGGTCCTCTGTGACGACAGAGATGGTGCATTCTGACTGCGCCACGAGTTCCAGTGGCGTTTCACACAGTTGCGCGCCAAGGGCCGCTAGCGGCTCCGATTTGGCTCGCGTGCGGTTCCAGACTGCGACAGTCTGTCCACAAGTGATCAAACGTTCGGCCATTGCCGTGCCCATGCGCCCCATCCCGGCGAGTCCAATTCGGTTTTGCATCTGAAATTTCTTTGGCTGAGGTCGTGTTGCAATCAAGTTGTCAAGGGGGGCCAGATCTGTTCGGCGACAGTTGGAGCACCCGGCGCAAAAACGACATATTCTGTCGGGAACCGCCCAGGCCATAGGTAAGGGTTGTCAGCCTTGGCAATCTGTGGGTCCGCGCCCCATTCAACATGTTGCTCGAAGTTATCACGCCGCTGCTCGATAGAGCTGAACTCGTAAAGTATTCCATGCCGCGCCCAGCCTACAGTCGCGAGTAGCTTGCGAGTGCTGATGCAGCCTGGTGAACGCGCCATAGCCGGAAAACGGTTTTCCCGGTAATAGGCGCCTAGTTCAAGGGCATCTGCATCGGTAGGCGTATTGAAGCTGCCGAACTGGATGATTGGACCAGGCGCGGCTCCGGTGACAGAACGCGCGTATTCAGGGCCGTTCAGCCTAGTTTCCTCCGCATAGATGCAGATGCGGCTACCGATGCGCTCGGAGGTATGGCGGGCGGTATGAGCAGGATCGAGGCCGGGAGCAACGAGCGGTTCGCGCCGCGAAAAAAATACATCCACGGAGGGTGCACCTAAAAGCAAGAGATAGCGAGTTCCGCGTCCTACCGTAGGATCGTTGCACTCGTTGAGTCGAACCCGGTCATCGCCGGTGCGTGATGGAATCGTGCGGTAGTGGCCGACCCAGGTATAGCCCGGCAGTGCCGACAACGCCGGGAGACAGGTAGTATGCAGCCAATGAAGATGCGCGTGCTGGTCAACCTCTGCGAGGTCGTACCACAAGGCCATAATTCCTCGATCCATCGAATACCCTATCGGTTTTTAAAAAAGAATGAGCGGCCAACCTTTGAACTAGCGCTAACCGAATAGCGCCTTACCGCGGCCCTCAGCAACAAAGGTGTTGAAGTTGGCCATCGCTTGTGCGCCGCAAGGCCAGCCGGCGTAATGCATGACATGGATGATCAATTCCCGTACTTGATCGTCGCTTATTCCGACGGCTGGAGCGGCCCGAAAATGAGTTGGTATGCCATGCATGCGGTTTAACGCGACAAGGACACTAAGCGTGATGAGTTCACGATCGCGCAGACTGAGCGCCTCCCTGCTGAAGACATTGCCGAAAAGGTTCTCGACAGTGAAGGCCCAGAACTCCGGGTCAACATCCTTTAGGTATTTGTTCTCCCCAAGCCCCATGGCCTCAAGATTCCTCAACCCCTTGCGCAGAGACAGCGCGCGGTAGGCTTTAACTATTTCTTCGTCGGTTTGTTCAGTCATTCTGGACTCTGGTGTGGTGGTGTTGGGGTGTGGTGTGGAAGGGACTGGGGTCGCGCGGCGGGGTCGATGATCTGGGTCCGGTGCATTAGTCGGCGCTCAGCAGAATCGAATGAATTTCGCCTGTGCATGGTGCATCGGTTGTCCCAGATCACCAGATCGCCAACGCACCAGTCCTGATGCCAAGTAAAGCGTTTTTGAAGCACATGCGCCCAGACTTCATCCAGCAAGCGCTCCGACGCGTCGGCTTCGCTGCCAATAACATAGGCGTCTTGGCGCCGCCCCAGAAACAGCGCCTTGCGTCCAGTCAACGGGTGGACGCGTACCGCTGGGTGAAGCGCGCCGGGTGCCTTGGACGGGTCCGCCAAAGCATAGGTTTCAAAGCCTTTTCGAAAGCGTCCATCGCTGGATCGGACTCGTGAATGCAACAGGACAGTACTGTCCATGCGTGAACGCAGAGATACGGGAAGCGTTTCGTAAGCGGTGTACATATTAAGAAAGCCCGTCTCGCCACCCGAGGCCGGTACCTCGAGCGCGCGCAGAGCACTGCCTGCGGGAGGATGATCCAAAAAAGATGCATCTGTATGCCACACAAGCTCTCCGGAGCCTAGGTCACCGACTGGCCTATCGTTCTCAACGATGTTTGAAACGACTGTGACTTCAGGCGGAACGGCAGCACTGTAGTTGACCTTGTTTTGCACACCATAGTCTCGCGCCAGCACCCCGGCGGGGGAGATTTCGATCTCTCCAAAGACTTTAGAGAAGGCCATATGTTGAAGGTCAGACATGGGCTGCTCACGAAGTCGAAGCACTAGATAGTTAGCCCAGGCTGCACGCAGTTGCCGGGCATCTTCAAGGGTGACCTGTTGCGTTATATCGAGCCCGACGATGTCCGCGCCGAGGCCAGCGTCGAATGGATGGACGTGAAAGCTCATATTGATATTCCGATTTTTTGGCGCCATTCATCCAGGTTCATGGGAGCCTTGCGCAGTCATTCTTGTAACAAGCCATCACGCTTGCTACGGAAATTCGGCATAGCGGATGTCACAAGCAGTAGCAGCGCCATCACAAGGAGGACAAGGCTAATGGGGCGCTCGACGAAGGTACTCAAATCACCCCGCGCGACAACCATTGCGCGCCTGAAATGCTCTTCCATCATTGGGCCCAGGATCATTCCCAACAGCAAAGGTGCCAATTCGAAGTCAAGCAGATAAAGTATGTAGCCGAATAATCCGAATGCCACCATCACAAAGACATCAAACGATGCATTGCTGACTGTATAAACGCCAACGGCGCAGAAGATCATGATGGCGGGAAACAACGAGCGATAGGGCACACGCAAGAGGCTAACCCAGATGCCGATCATGGGCAGATTGATTATCAGCAACATCGCATTACCGATCCACATGCTTGCGATCAAGCCCCAAAAAAGCTCTGGTTGCTTGGTCAGAATCTGCGGACCGGGCGCTATGCCATGGAGCATCATGGCTCCGATCATCAGCGCCATCACTGGAGTGCCGGGAATGCCCAGTGTCAGCATAGGAATGAAAGAGGTCTGGGCCGCAGCATTGTTGGCCGATTCCGGAGCGGCAAGGCCTTCGATCGCACCATTGCCGAAACGCGAGGGATCACGCGCAATTTTCTTCTCGATGACGTAGGCGGCAAATGAACTGACCATAGCGCCCGCGCCCGGCAGTACACCCAGCAGCGAGCCAATAACGGTGCCTCGAATAATGGCCGGTGCCGCGGCGCGCAAGTCGTCCCGCGTCGGCATCAGGCCCGTCACCCGGCTGTGCAGAATGTCCCGGTTGTTCATGCCGAGCTGTAGGTTGAGGATGATCTCGGTCAGGCCGAACAAGCCCATCGAGACTGCAATAAAACCGATGCCATCAGACAAGCCCAGCAGGTCAAATGTGTAGCGTGACTCTCCAGTGTTTGCGTCGGTTCCGATAAAGCCAAGCAGAAGGCCGACAAGGACCATGGCGACAGATTTTATTGGCGAACCGCGAGCGAGCAGTACCGAAGCCGTCAAGCCCAGAACCATCAACGCGAAGTATTCAGCTGCGCCGAAATTACGCACGGCGAGCGACAGTGATGGCGAGGCCACTGCAATGAGAATAGTGGCTACGGATCCGGCGGCGAAAGAGCCAATGGCGGCTATTGACAGTGCTGGCCCCGCTCGTCCCTGCTTGGCCATTGCATGACCGTCAAGGCAACTGACAACAGACGAGTTCTCGCCTGGAATATTAATGAGGATGGCTGTTGTCGAGCCGCCATATTGCGCGCCGTAATAAATGCCGGCGAGCATGATCAGAGCGCTTGTAGGAGGAAGGCCAAAAGTGAAAGGAAGCAGCATGGTAATGACAGCCAAAGGCCCGAGGCCCGGGAGTACGCCAATCATGGTGCCGACGAAGGTGCCGATAAAGCAATAGAGCAGATTGACAGGTGTGAACGCGACCGATAACCCGAGCGCTAGGTTGGTGATCAGTTCCATTGCGGCCATACCTGGAGAGGAAGTTTCAACATTCCTTTAAAAAGCAGAACCGAGAAAGCAGTCAACAGGACCGCCAGCACGATGGAATTCCTCCATGTAAATTTCTCTGCCGCATAGGTACCCATGAGTATGAGAACTAGACTTGAAACAACGAGCCCGGCCGTTTCAATCAGCAGTCCGAAAGCCGTGAAAGCCAGCAGAACCATAGCGACGGGTTTGATCGCCTTGGCCTGAAGTGGTGGGGAAGCGATGGCCCAGGCTCTGGCAACCATGACCAGACCGATCACGACAATGATGGCCGATACGGCCGTTGGCATCAAGGCCGGCCCGATGCGGAACATCGTGCCCATCGGCAAATCCTTGATCAAAAATACCCCCAGCGCGCCGATCACGACGAGCAGGATTCCTGAGGCGAGGTCCTGGGATATGCGCATGGTCAATGATTCCGTTCATCTTGCAAGCAGATGCTGAGCAGCACCTGCATCTGCATGTGCGCCGGGTTATGTAAGGTGTGGCTCCAATTTGTAATCATTTGGCCTTGGGCGGGATGACCGGCAGTAGAAGGTAGCCGGCGCTCTCAGGGGAAACATGCAGGGTTGTCACACCCCCAAAAATGTCGACGGGCCGTCCACGGGGATCGTCGTGCAAAAACGGGCCGCTGCCCTTCATCTCGTTTTTGAAATTCGACAATCGCGAGCCCAGAACAGCGTGCTCAAAATCACGGCCCAAGATGCTCAATCCAATCCGGTAGCCGCTCGGGACCACGACACCCGAGGGCCAGATCTCTACGTCTAGGTCGACCGGAATGTCGGGGATCAGGGGCTGTGATTTTTTGTGCGTGTGATACGGCCGATAGGGCAGACTCTTATTGGTGTCGATTTCGCGATGAGATGCCCTGAGCCAACCCTGCGCGATCGGTGTCTTCGGATCGACCGTGCCCTTAAATAAAACCTCATCGCCCTGACTGTCGAAAACCCGAACGACCAGAAAGATATCTGCATCCGTCGTAGACGAGGAAATGTGCAGCCTAGCGGCCATGGGTCCGGTGAACTCCAGCGGCACCTGCAGAGGGGGAGTCAAAAACGTCAGTCCGGGGCCGAGCGCCTCGAATGATGCAGTGGACTCGTCTGTTGGCGCTTCCAGTGACAGGCTCATACTACGCGGATCAAGATGGAATTTAGTCCATTGAGTCCGGGCGATCGGCCATTCGGTCTCGTGCCGCACGTTGAACTGCTCGCCAGGTGAGCGTACCTGCAGTTGTACCGGCGGCTGGTGGTCCCAGCCGTTATCTTCGCCTTTGAGAAAGTGACCGAAGAAGCGTTTTTGCATGTCCAGACCGTAGTTGGTATAGAAATGCGTCCAGTGCTCCAACCCGTGCACAGAAAGCCACTTCTGCGTCGAAGCAGCACCAAGATAGGCCTCAAAGTTGCTTCGTTGGTGCAAGCCCTGTCCGCCCCAGCTAGCGGCCGAAAGTAGCGGCACAGTGATTTTTGAAAAATCGGCCGAGCGCTCCCTGTGGTACGCGTCATCAAAGGGATGGGCACGGATCTCAGACCCCAGCGCGCATCGGTTGCGAGCAAGATCGTCTTCCGATACAGTGTCTGGCCCGCATACCAATTTACCGGTCATGCGACTGACATTACCGCGTTGGCCGTAACCGTGCTGCACGGTCTTAACCTGCATGTCGAACCAGTTCTCCAGGAAGCTTGAAGGGATTCCACCGTGGTAAGTCATGTCTCGGTAGAAGTCCGACGCGCCCTCCCAGGCACACATCGCCACCAGGTGCGGTGGCTGATGGCTGGCAACCAGCCATTGCATGATGGCATAGTAAGAGATGCCGTTGATCCCTACCTTACCGTTGCACCAGGGCTGTACCGCCGCCCACTCGATGCAGTCGTAGAAGTCCTTCTGCTCGCGTTTGGACCAGTGGTCGATATAACCCGGCGAACGTCCGGCGCCCCTTGAGTCGACCCGGATGCAGACATAGCCATTTGGAACCCACTTCTCTGGGTCGGCAACTTCCCAGCTCTGGTAGCTGCTGGTTGAGCCTTCGGTGACGTCGGGATGCTCAGCAACAAGGATTTTCCAAGCTGAGCTGTAGCCGTCGGCAAAGTGAAGCCATTTGCCATAGGGACCGTAACTCATGATGACGGGATAGCAGCCGTCAGCCAGAGGACGGAATATGTCGGCCTTGAGCATCAGGCCGTCGTCCATCTGGATGTCGGCATCCCATTCAATCTGCATGCCGTTCTCGATCACCGCTGCACCTTGTTTCATTCGTGCAACTCCTCGCCGATTATCAGTTGTCCAGCTTATGTTCGCGTATAACTAAGGCCCACTTGGCCATGTCCTTTTTCATGAAAGCCGCAAAATCCTCCGGCGAGGTGCTGGGCTGCTGTACGAAGCCCTGGCTGCTAAGCGCGTCCTGGACCGACTTCACAGCCAACACCTTGGTCATAGCCTGAAAAATCTTATCCACAACGACCTTAGGCGTACCTGCGGGAGCGTACAGGCCTTGCCAAACATTGGAGCCTATCCCCGGGTAGCCGGCCTCGGCCATGGTTGGCACATTGGGCAGTGCCGCCAGACGCTTATCTCCAGTGACCGCGAGCGCTCGAATCTTACCGTCCTGCAATAAAGGAATGGTTGCCTGGGCAGTCATCAGAATGACCTGCATGTCGCCGTTCAGCAGGGAGGTGGCGGCAGAAGCAACCGTTGGGGTGACCACCGGCTCCATCTTGAGGCCAGCGACCTTAGAAAGCATGAGCATATCCAAGTGGTTATAGGCGCCGACGGCCGTTGCGCCGTAGTTGACCTTACCCGGGTTCTTACGGACGTAATCGACAAATCCAGGCAGTGTATTGGGCACGCTAGACGCTGCGGCGAAGATCGCCGGCACATGGTTGACGTAAATAATGGGAATGAGCTTCTCGCTAATATCGTACTTGAGCTTGACTGCATTGAGCAGAGGCATCAACGAGTTGGTATTGTTGTTTCCTGCAAGCAGGGTATATCCATCCGGACGCGCCTTGAGTACTTCTTGGACGGCGATAAGACCATTCGCGCCCGGCTTGTTCTCTATCGTCACGGTCTGACCGAGCGCCTTGGACAACTCTTCCGCCATGGCTCGAAACGTTGTGTCTATACCTGAGGCAGCGCCAGCTGTAGTGATAATCTTGACCGGACCCGATGGATATATCTGCGCGTTGACGTTGCCAATTGAACTCAAGAGTAGCAGCGCGGCAGTCGCGGTAACAAAAAGTTTCTTCATATGATGCCTCCGGATTAAGTACAAGAAAAGAGCTTAAGCTGGTGAAACCAGCGATACCAAACTGAATGAATTGACCGTAAGCTAAATCATGCTGTTGTCCAGTCCCCAGCCCTGATAATTCAAAAAAAAGTCTCCATTTATCTTAGGTGGACAGGCTAAACCGCGCGCATTGGTACTTACCCTGGCCGCCAAAATTCAATCGCAGCCTCCGGCGGTTTTAGCGATGGCCGCGTTAACTTGCGGCATGACTTTTTCAGCCATCAGCTCCATAGAGCGGCGCGCCAATTTCGGATCGATCCAGTCGTGTCCGGCATAAAGCAGCGTGCCGAAGTCGCCGGTGATTTCACGGAAAGCCAGCAGTTGGTCTACCACGCTGTTGACCGAGCCGGCCAGCACCAGACGCGGCGTGACGGTGTCGGCGTTGATGGCGTCGTCTGGCTCACTCTGGTCCAGCTTGAACAAGTTGGAACGACCGCCAAAACCAACCAACTTGTGGATCAGTTGCTTGAAGTAAAAATAGTACGGGCCTTCTGATGAATGACCGTAGCGGCGTGCCAGTGCGTCATCGTCGTCAGTGACAAAAATGCTTTTGGCCACGCGCCACTGCGCCGGGTCCGCCGGCCGGCCTGCTTGCGCACAACCCTCGACATAGCTGGGCCAGTGCGAGGCTACCCACTGAGGCAGCAGGAAGTTAGCGGAGATCGGGTCCCAACCGCGGGAGGCAGCAGCAGTGATGCCTTTGGAGAAAGGTGCAACGGCAGTTACCACGATGGGGGGGTGCGGCAGCTGATAAGGCTTTAGGATGATGCCCTGGCCGATCTCAGGAATCATGGTGCGAGCCGTGCTGATGTTGAAGTACTTTCCCTGCAAATCGTAGGGGGCAGTACCTTTCCAGATGGCCATCACCATGTCGATAGCTTCGACGAACATGTCCAACCGGTCGCGGCCGAAATTACCAAAGACTTCGGCGTCCGAGGCCAGCCCGCCAGGGCTGATTCCCATGATGAAGCGGCCTTTGAGCATGTGGTCGAGCATGGCCACGTTGGCGGCAATGGCGGCCGGGTGCCCGTTGGGCATGTTGATGGTGCCCGAGCCCAGCTTGATCTGGTGCGTGTCAAAAGCCAGGCTGCTCAGGAACATCAGGCAGGAGGTGACGTTTTCAGCCAGGTCGGTGACATGCTCGCCCACATAGGCTTCGCTGTAACCCAGGCGGTCGGCCAAAATAATGGCCTCACGGTCTTCGAGCAGCGTTTCGCTGGCAATGCGCGAAGGTGGATGCAATGGCATCATGAATGTACCGAGCTTCATGGGCTGACTTGGTCTTTTTGATTAGCTGTGATGGATAGAAAAAATCTTGTACATTTAGTTTATCAATGTATCAACAAGAGGCTCTCAGGGTTGACCCTTGCAACTGGAAAAAACATGAAGAAACTTGCTGCGGCAACACCTGTCGGCGTCATTGGGCTGGGCATCATGGGCTCCTCCATCGCCGACAATTTACAAGCCTCCGGCTTTCATGTGACTGGCATCGAGGTTAACCCTGCCACGCGTAAACAAATGAGCAGCCGGATCGCCAAGGTCGGCGCATCGCCACGCATGCTGGTAGGCAAAACGGCGTACATCCTGACTTCTTTGCCGTCCGTAGCGGCCCTGATGACTGTCTGTGAAGAGTTGGCCGCTGAAGCCACGGCCCAAGGCATTTCCAAGGGCGGTATCATTGTTTCCGAACTCAGTACCTTGCCGATGGTAGATAAACTTGCGGCGCGCAAACTGCTGGCCAAGGCCAGCATCATGATGATTGACGCGCCGCTGTCGGGCACCGGTGCACAGGCCAGAACCCGAGACCTGACGGTTTACGCCAGCGGTGAGACTGCCTCTATCAAGCAGATGATGGACGTCTTCAAGGGCTTTTCACGCGCTCAGTTTTCTGTGGGCGAGTTCGGCAACGGAATGAAAATGAAGATGGTGGCCAATTTGCTGGTGGCCATACACAACGTGTCAACCGCTGAAGCCGTGCTGTTTGGCCAGCGCCTGGGGCTGGCGCCAAAAGACATCGTTGAGGTGGTGGCCGACGGCGCAGGCGGCTCGCGCATGTTCCAGGTGCGCGGCCCGATGATGGTCACGCGCGGCTGGGATGACGCCACCATGAAGGTCGAAGTCTGGCAAAAAGACATGACCATCATTGACAACGCCCTGCGCGCACTGAACCTGCCTTCCCCACTTTTCGCAGCCTGCATACCGATCTACCGTGCCGCCATGGCACAAGGTCATGCGCTGCACGACACGGCTGCGGTTTACGCCGTGCTCGAGAAATTTGCAGGCGAATCCTGATGGATTCTTCATCCGTGGAGGCGCAACGGGCCTTGCGACATGCGTTGGGCACCTTTCCAACCGGCGTGACAATCATCACCGCGCAAGACGCCCAAAGCCTGGCGCTGGTCGGGCTGACCGTCAACAGCTTCAGCTCGGTCTCGCTGGACCCGCCCTTGGTGCTATGGTCCATCTCCAACCGCTCGGCCAATCTGGCACAATTTTCGGCAAGCCGGGCGCACGCCATTCATGTGTTGTCGAGCAGGCAGGAAGCGCTGGCGCGGCAGTTCGCTACGCCGCAGGCGGACAAGTTTGCGGGCGTGGCCTACCGGTTGTGCAGCGAGTCCGGCGTGCCCTTGATAGAGGGTTGCGCGGCGCGCTTTGACTGCGTTACCGAATCTGTCACGCCGGCCGGCGATCACCAGATCATTCTGGCGCGTGTGCTGCGCTACGAGACTGAGGCCTTGACACCCTTGCTTTTTGCGTGCGGCGCCTTTGCCACCGCCGTGCTGCCGCCGGCACCGGCCAAGGTCTGCGCTACGACCTGAGGGTAAATATCGCGCGCGCCTGACAAAAACAGGTCGATTGCGTCAGCTGTGCGCGTCTCGAACGCCATGGCTGATTTCATATTGAAAATATTGCGCCTGACGGCCCAGTAAAACATGCCGCCGTGCAGGGTCCAGACCAGTTCGACCTCGCGCGATGACACCGCGGGCAGGTCTTTGGCCTGGGGCACAAAAGTGTGGCGAAACTCGCCGCACATCACCAGCAGCAGTTTCTTGCGCACCAGCGCCAGGTAGTTGCGGTTCAAGTCCATGTCAGCCAGGCCGGCGTACATGTAGATGCGGATCCATTCGGGCCGGTACGTAGCGCCTGCGTATTGCAGGTAAAAGCGCAGCAGACGATCGCGCAGCGGCACGCTGCGGTCCTGCAGTTCAGAGATCCAGTCGTCGCGCCACTGGCTCATGAAGACGGCTTCAAAAACCGCGTTAATAAGATCCTGTTTAGATGGAAAGTAGCGGTACAGCAGCGGCTGCGACACGCCCAGGCGTCTGGAGAGTTCACGCGTCTGCACGCCAAAACCGGCCTCAGCAAAATAGCTGATGGCGGCGTTGAGAATTTGCTGGCGACGGACTTCTGGGTCCAGCCGCATACCGGGGGTGGTTGTTTTTTTAGTCAAAGCGCTGGCAGTGTAAGGCAGCGGGAACGCTCAGACTTTGGCTGGAATGGCGTCGCAGGACACCGCCTTGTGCCATTTTTGCGGTGGCGCCAGGCAGTGGTTGAAGTAATTCTTCAGGTAAAAGTCCGACAGGAAATAAGAGCGCCAGAGCGCGCCTTCGCGGGGCACCAGGGTGACATTGCGCGCCAGTTGGCAGCGTGAGCTGACCACGCATTCATTGGCCTCTTTGCGGCTGCTGAAAAGATGGACCGTGAAGCGTGGGATGTCCTCCCCCTGGTTGAGCGCCCGGCTGACGGCGCAGGCCTGAATGTCCACGCTCACCACACCGGACTGCTTTTCCAGAAAGTTCATCTCAGCGCTCAGCAGGGTCAAAAACCAGTCACTGACCAGACCGTCGCATTCGTAGTATTCGTATTTGAGCTGAACCACCACCGGTGGCTTGACCGGCAGGCCGTCAGGCCGCAGGCGCAGCATGGGCGCGTCACCGGAGGTCGGCGCCAGGTCGGGCAGGTTCACCACCTCGTCCTCCAGCGAGCAGCCTCCCAGCAGGCCGGCCAGCAGCAGGCCGGGCAGCCATGTCAAAAGGGAAAGATTCGCACGCATGGTGGTGATGTTAAGGCACACCCGAGAGGCCGGACACGGGCGCCCGCGCTTTCATGCGGCGGTTGGCCGCAGCGGGCGGGTGGCCAGCATGAAGGACACCGAACCCAAGGCAGACAGCGCGGCCAGCACCGTGAAGCCCAGGCGGTAATTGCCCGTCAGGTCGGCCAGCACGCCGGCCACCAGAGGCCCAGCCACTTGGCCCACCGCAACGATGGCTGCTGAAATGCCCATGATGACGCCAATGGCCTGCCGGCCGAAGTAATCGGCCCGGATTGCCAGCATGAACGGCCCGCGCAAACCCCAGGCCAGGCCATGGAAAGCGGCGAAGGCAATCAGGCCGGACATGCCGGTGGCGTAAGTCAGGCACAGCAAGCCCATTGCATGCGACAACATGCACAGCGCCGTGACATTGCGCTTGTCAAAACGGTCGCCAATGCCCGCGCCCAGCAGCACGCCGAGCATTTGCCCAAAGGTCATGAGCATGATGATCCAGCCGGCGGTGGATACCGTGTAGCCCAGGCCTTCTTTCATATGGGTGATGGCATGCACGTTGACGGCGGTGACCACCAGCAGAGCCAGCCCATGGCCGATGGCCAGCAGCCAGAAAGCGCGTGTTCTGAGGGCTTGGCGCACTGTGAACTCCGCCTGTGCGGGTGGCCTTGGCGCGCCTTCAGCGGCGGCGATTCGGTGCTCTGCGGGGCTGATGCCATCGACATGCTCGCCATGGTCTTCAGGCCGACGGCGGATCATTCGCGCCAGCGGCAAACCCACGACCAGCGCCAGCACGCCGGTCGCTGCTGCCGTGGTGCGCCATCCAAAATGCTGCATGAACCAGGCCAGGGCCGGCACCACCAGACCGCCCATGGCCAGCCCCAGGCTCATGAAAGACAGCGCGCGCGCCCGGTATTTTTCAAACCACTGCACGATGGCCACTGACAGCGGGAAATAACCGGCCAGGCTGGCGCCGATGGCCATCAGCACGGCGCTCGCATAAAAGGTGCTGACCGAGCCCACCTGACTGAGCAGCAACAGCCCGAGGCTGAAGATCACGATGCCCCAGCGAACGATCAGCTGCGGGCCGAAGCGGTCCATCATCCAGCCGAGCAGCGGCCCGATCACGGCGGCCTCCATCGACTGCATGGCAGCCGCGCCCGACAACGTGGTCTTGCTCCAGCCCATTTCTTCCGACAACACGGCGATGTACAAACCAAAGGACTGCAGCAGCAGGGCCCCCAGCAAAAACTGAATGCCGCAGGCGGCACCCGCCATACGCCAGCCGTAAAAAGTTTTCATCGTCGCATCAGTGGGTTCAGTAATGCGGCGGCAGGTCGTCCGTCAGGCGCGCTGCGTTGCCGGCCACGCCATCAGGCTGCTGCTCGCGCAGCTGGGCCAGCTCGCGGATCAGCGCATCAATGTGCTGCTGCTGGCGGACCACGACCAGATTGAGCTCGTCGAGCAGGTCTTCAGCAAAGCTGGCCTTGATCTCCAGCGCGGTCAGTCGCTGGCTTGTAGGGTCGTCAGTTGTCATGAGGCTATTGGACCTTAATTTGGAGGGTGTAAAGTAAGCTCCCGATCGATACAGGCGCATTCAGGCGCGACAACACAAAGGCAGCAGACATGGGCGCGCAGTGGAAAGCAAAAGGCAAGGAACTGGCGGCCAACGCCAGGGGCAAGTTGTTCGGGCGTTTGGCCAAGGACATCATGATTGCGGCCCGCAGCGGGGCTGACCCGGCCCTGAACGCGCGTCTGCGGCTGGTCATGGAGCAGGCCCGTAAGGTGTCCATGCCCAAGGACACGCTGGACCGTGCCATCAAGAAAGGCGCCGGGCTGACGGGTGAGGCGGTCAACTTCGAGCATGTCATCTATGAAGGCTTTGCGCCGCACCGTGTGCCGGTCATGGTCGAATGCCTGACCGACAACCTGAACCGCACCGCCCCTGAAATGCGCGTGCTGTTTCGCAAGGGGCAGTTGGGCACCTCGGGCTCGGTGGCCTGGGACTTTGACCACGTGGGCATGATCGAGGCTGAAGCGCTGGCCACCGGTGCTGACCCCGAGCTGGCCGCCATCGAGGCGGGCGCGCAGGATTTCGAGCCTGGCGAAGAAGCCGGCGCAACGCTGTTCTGGACCGACCCCGGCGACCTGGATTTGGTCAGCCGGGCCTTGCCCGCGCACGGCTTTGCGGTGCAGACGGCCAAGCTGGGCTACAAGCCTAAAAACCCGGTGGACCCGGCCAGCCTGAGCGCGGCCGAGCTGGAAGAAGTCGAGGCCTTTCTGGCCGCCATCGATGGCAACGACGACGTGCAAAACGTCTTTGTCGGATTGGCCGGCTAAAGCGCCTCAGCGGTAAAAGGCTTCGACCCGGCCTTTGAGCTTGATCAACAAGGGGTGGCCCTTGCGGTCCACGGTCTTGCCGGCGGCCACGCGGATCCAGCCTTCGCTGATGCAGTATTCCTCAACGTCCAGCCGGTCCTTGTCGTTGAAACGGATGCCGATGTCGTGCTCAAAAATGGCGGCGACATGGTGCGGGCTACCCGGGTCGGTGGACAGGCGGTCGGGCAGTGGGGGACGTGCGGTGGCTTCAGTCATGGCGGTATTGTGCTTCAAGCGCTGACCGCCCCGGCAGTGTCAATCCCCGTAGCACATCAGCACATAGCTGCCGGGCGCAGGCGCCAGTGAATCGGCCGCCGCTAGCTTGCGCGCCGGCACGCGGGTGCTGCCGTGCGCCACCAGCCATTCGTGCCAAGCCGGCCACCACGAGCCTTTGAAATGCGGTGCCTGCCTGCGCCAGAGATCGGGCGAATAGCGCCTGTCACTGGCCAGGGTCGTCATCATCTGAAACTCTCGCCCCGCATGGCCGGGCTCGGACACCACGCCGGCGTTGTGACCACCGCTGGTCAACACAAAAGTCACATCGGCATGTACCAGGCGCTTGACCTTGTAAGCCGAGCGCCAGGGCGTGACGTGGTCTTTAAGGGTGCCCACCGTGAAGGTCGGCAGGTGCAAGTCGGCCAGCGAGACCGCCTCGCCGGCCACCTCGTAGCGGCCCTCGGCCAAGTCGTTGTGCAGGTACAGGCTGTGCAGGTAGTTGCTGTGCATGACCGCGGGCATGCGGGTGACGTCGGCGTTCCAGGTCATCAGGTCGTTGGCCACCTCGGGCTCGCCCAGCAGGTATTCGCGCATGCGCGCCGACCACACCAGGTCGCGCGCCCGCAAAAACTGGAAAGAACCGGCCATCTGCTGGCCGGTCAAAAAACCACGTTCAGCCATGGTGTCTTCGAGCAACGCCACCTGCGCCTCGTCCAGCAACACACCCATTTCGCCGGCGTCCCTGAAATCCAGCTGCGCCGCCAGCAGGGTCATGCTGGCCAGCGGCGCGATGGGTGCACTGTGCAGGCCGTCAGGCCTCGCCAGGGCGGCAGCAGCCATGGCCAGCAAAGTGCCGCCCAGGCAATAACCGGCAGTGTGGATCGGCACGCCGCCGGTGCGTTCGGTGATGACGGCCAGCGACTCCAGCACCCCGAGCCGCAGGTAGTCCTCCATGTCCAGCAGCGCATCAGTCTCGTTCGGGTTGCGCCACGACAGGATGAACACCGTGTGCCCCTGCGCCACCAGGTAGCGCACCATCGAATTGTGCGGCGACAGGTCCAGGATGTAGTACTTCATGATCCAGGACGGCACGATAAACAGCGGCTCGCGCTGCACCTGCCGGGTCGTCGGTGCGTACTGGATCAACTCGACCAGGTGGTTGCGGAAAACCACTTCACCTGGCGTGCAGGCCACCTCGACCCCGGGCCGGTACAGGGGCTGGTCCTGCTGCAGGCGCGGCAGGCCCTGGCCTTGCCGCCAGTCGTCAAAGGCGTGCGCCGCGCCGCGCAGCAGGTTGGCGCCACCGGTGTTGCCGGTAGTCTTGATGACCTGCGGGTTGGACCAGGGCCAATTGCTGGGCGCCAGCATGTCCAGCCACTGCCGGGAGAGCAGCTGCATCAGGTCTTCATGGTGATGCTCCATGCCGCGCAGCACCGTCGCTTCCTGCCACCAGATCTCGGCCATCTTGTGCGTGCTGGCAAAGCCGCAATATGGCCAGGCGGCCCAAGCTTCATCGGCGTAGCGCGTGTCGCCGGTCGGAGCGCCGCCACAGGTGAGCGCGTGCTGCATGGCCTGCCCCCACGCTAACAGGCCCTCGGTGGTCAGGCGCGACAGCGTGCCGGGTGACGCAACCAGATGCCCGGCCCAATCGGCCGCGGCCAAGCCCAGCGAGATGGGTGACAAGCCACCAGTGGCTCTGGCCATCGCCACCCGCATGCTGCCGTCCATCGCAGCGGCCGCTTCAACGCGCGAGTTGGGGCGGGTAGCGCGCTCGAAAAACGAACGCACATCACCGCGCCGGCGCAAGCCCTTGACCGACAGGCGCTGCAGAGCTCCCTGGTTGTTGGCCAGTTCATTGCGGGCGCTGCTGTCAGGTGTCTCGGGCGTGTCGGGGAGGTCGGGCATGGGCGGAACTGCTGGCGTGGCAACGCGAAAAAGGCGTCATGGCTCAAGCATCCCCCCTGCAGGCCGAAAGTCCTGCGGGGCTTTGCCGCACCGCCCTGTAGTCCGGTGCCTGAGGCACCGGCAAGCCGGGTGTCAGGGGCCGGCCAGGTCAGCTTGCGGAAAGCCCGCTTGCCGCTCGATGCTGGAGAGCTTCTCGTAGAGTTGCGCAGACTGCTGCGCCGGCAACGACGCGCACAACAACGCAAAGCGCTGACGCTCTTCGTCGGGGCTCATCTCGTCGCCGGGCATGCCCTTGAAGGCGGCAGCCTCACGCTGCCACTGGCGGCCGTCCTTGAGCACCACCCGCAAGCGGGCGCTCCATGACGTCGGCAAGTCAGCCGCCGGCACCAGCCGAACGGCCGCGCAGGCGGCGCTGACGGCCGCATCGCTGAGGACTGATTCATTGAAAGCGGCCGGGTCTTGTGGGTCACGGAACAAAGCCAGCGCCAGACAAAAGGGCACGCTGTACTGCGCCTGCATCAGGTCTTGCGGCGCGCGCAGGTCATGGTGGCTGATGACCTTGTCGGTGCAAGCCAGCTCAACATAGGCGACCTCGGCGCCGGTGAAACTTTGCTCATGCATGAGTTCGCGCAGCGCCTGCACAGGCGCCTGCGCCGTGACGTGGCAGGCGTAGCGCTTGAGGCAAATGCGCAGCGTCTCCCAGTCTTGCCCCAGGCCGCGGGTCAGCAGGGCTGGCTCGGCATCGCGACAGAAAACTTCGAGGTAACCAAAGCGGCCTTCCAGCACGGTCTCTGGCCCGGTGAAGCCGCCTTGCGCCAGCCGTGCTGCGCTGATGCCCGCTTCGCAGGCGCGGCCCATGTGCAGGCGCTTGACCATCGCACCCTGTTGCGAGCGGGTGAAGGCCAGCAAGCCGGCCGACATGGAGCCGGCGATGCCCATGGCCTGCGCCGTGGCCCCGGCATCCAGGCCGTACACCACCGAAGCGGCCACGGCAGCACCGTAAACGCCGGTCAGGCCGGGCGCGTGAAAGCCGAGCTTTTCGCTGCTGTGGTGCGAGGCCGCGCCGATGCGGAACAAGACCTCGCAGCCGGCCACAAAGGCGCGCAGGGCGGTGGCGCCATCGGCACCGGTGTCCTGACAGGCCGCGGCAATGGTCGGCACCAGCGCTGCGCCCGGGTGGACGCCAGCGCCTGGGAAGCGCAAGCTGTCCTGCTCAAAAGCATGCACGCTGGTGCCGTTGGTCAAGGCCGCCATCGGTGCCTGCAGCCGCGGACCGCTGCTGCCGAACACGCCGCAAGGGCCGCCGGCCGCGTAGCGCGTGGCGTAAGCGGCCATGGTCCGGCTCCAGGGCAGCTGGGCGCCGAAGACGGCACAAGCCACCGTGTCTGCCATGCAGACCCTGGCCCGCTGCAGCGCCTCGGGCGGTACGTCCTGCAGGCGCAGACCGCTGGCAAAGCGGGCGAGTTGTCGGGCAGCGGTGCTCATGCGGCGGGCTCCCAGCGTTGAAGGGACAAAGGCATCATGCGACAATAATTTCTGTGGATAAAAAACCTGCATCGAACGTTTTGCTTGGCGACATGGCTTACCAGGCCGTGCTGGAGGCGATCACCACCAACCAGATGAAGCCTGGCGACCGCCTGTCGGAGTACATGGTCGCCGACTGGCTCAAGATCAGCCGCACGCCAGCGCGCGAAGGCTTGCGCCGGCTTGAAAGCGAAGGCCTGCTGACGGCCCATCCGCGACGTGGTCTGGTGGTGGCCACCCTTGATGAAGCCGCCATTTACGAACTCTACAGTGCCCGCGAGGTGATCGAAAGCACCGTCGCCGCCATGGCCGCGCGCTTTGCCACCGACGCTGAAATCAGCAGCCTGCAGCACATGGTTGAGGTGGAGGCGAACTTGCTTGACGCGCCGGACAAAATGTTCGCGCACAACCGCGCTTTTCATCAGCTGGTTTCCGAGGCGGCCCGCAACCGCTACATGGTGAAGTTTTTGCAGGCCATCTCGGACACCTCGTCGGCCTACCGGCAGGCTTCGACCTTGGTGAACTTGCCGCGCCGCCAGGAAGTACTGGTCGAACATCGCGCGCTGGTCGACGCCATCTCGCGCCATGACGAGGACGCGGCCCGGGCAGCCGCCTTGCAGCATGTGCAGGGCGCGCTGCGTGCACGCGTGGCCGTGCAGCGCGGCGAAGCCGCCGCCCGCAAGCTGTCGCCCGCCGCTGCCAAGCTTGCCTGAGCCGCCGGCCGCAAGCCTCATTGCGGTGTCAGCAGGCGCGGCAACTCGGCTGCATCGGCGCTTTTTTCGAGGTTCATGAACCAGTCCACCACCTGTTCAGCCTGTGCTTTCGAGATTGCCCGCGCGGCCAGCTTATGAAACTTCTCGACCACGTCGGCTTCGCTGGCAAAGTCTTTTTCATTGCCGCGTCCGGCCTGAACCACCTTTTCCATGTGCGTGCCATCGTTGAGCTCGCACTCGACACGCACCATGTGGCGGAACTTCGAGCCGCGCGCCGTGATATCGGTGTCGTGCCGCACCTGCACCTTCTCGGCAATCCGCATGCGCTCCGGGTCGGCCACCATGTCCTCGGTGAACTGGTTCACGAAGCAGTCGCCCTCCAGCAACCAGGTGGCCACGCAATAAGGCAGGTTCAGCTGCGCAGAGGTCAGGCCCTGCGGGCTGTACTTCCAGCCCACATGGTCCATGGTGACTTGTGAGCCGTGCACCAGAATGCGCTTGACGTCATTGGCACCGAAAGCCCGTTGCTGCTGCATCAGGCGAACTGCGTCCAGCGTGCTGTGGTTGCTGCCCACGCAGGCGTAAAACTTCAGGGCTACGCCCATGGTCTGCCACACCTGGCCAAAGCCGGCCGTCAGTTGGGCCAGATCAAAGCGGTCGTTTGAGCGCGAGAAGGTGGTGCAAAAGCCGCCGTACTCGCTTTCCAGCACATTGAGAATGCCCGTGAGGCCGCGCTCGGCAAACAGTGCGCCATACAGCCCGCTTTGCGAGGCGCGCCCGGCGTGCATGCGTTTGACCATTGCGCCATATTGCGCCGCCATCAGGCCGGAAGCCTGGGTACCGGCAATGCCCAGTGCGTGAACGGTTTTGTCCGTGTCCAGCTTCAGGCCGCGGGCTGCCGCCGCGGCGGCTGAAAAAACGCCCAGTGTGGCACCCGAGTGCCAGCCCTGAGCGATGTGTTCCTGGCCCATGCAAATGCCCACGCGGGGCCCCGTCTCGTAGCCCGCTACGGCAGCCGCCAGAAAATCTTTGCCGTGCATGCCCGGGCGCGTTTCGGCGATAGCGATCAGCGCCGGCAAAACCACGGCGCCCACATGCATCACGCCCTGCCGGTGCACGTCATCGAGCTCAAAGCCCTGCACCTGCGTGCCGTTGACCAGTGCCGCATGCGGTGCCGACAGCCGTTGCCGGGTGCCCCAGATGGCGCAGCCCTGCGATGTGTCGTGCTCGGCCAGCGTCTCCTGCAGGATGCGCGTCCAGGGCAGGTCACTGCCGTAAAGTGCGCAACCCACAGAGTCCAGCATCAGCAGCTTGATGCGCTGAAGCACTTCGGCGGGGATGGCTTCATAGCGCAGGCCAGCGACAAATTCGGCCATGCCGCGAGTCTGGGGGTTGTCGTGCAGATCGCCGTCGCTCGCGTGACTCATGGGGGTTTTACCTTGAAAAATTGTTTTGAA
>JBIKHR010000148.1:0-7271 GCA_044362035.1 Polaromonas sp.
CGCATGGGCTGCGGCAGCCGTTGCAGTTGCAGCAGGGTTTCGGCCCGGTCGGCCATGTCTTCGGGCGTGTCAACCGGCACCACAGGCCGCGGCCCCATGAAAAAGCCCGAATACCAACCCAGCTCAATGAGCGGCGGCAAGCGCACGGGCTGGCCCTCCAGCCGAGCGGACTCGACCTGCAACTTGAAACGCAGCGCGTCTTCACCGGCCTGCGGCATGGCCGCCACGGTGCCCACGATGTCCAGGTCTCGACCCTCCAGCACCGGGCTGAGGGCCTGCGCCTGAAAATCTGCTGCGCGCCAGCCCGTCACGCCAAAGCCCGCCGCCAGCCCCGCCAGCAGCAAAGCGGCCATGCGAAGCCAGACCAAAGAGGTGGCCAGGCGCGTGCCGGCCAGCCGGCCACCGAAAGTACCCAAGGCCAGCAAGAGCACCGCCGCCGCCGCCCAGCCCTGGTACACGCTGAGCGCCGCCAGGCTGGCCTGCTGCAGCTGGCCGGCCGTGCCCAGCACCCAGCCTGCCAGCAGGCCGGTCGGGGCAATCAACACAGGTGAAACAATGGGGGTCAGGCGAGTCAAGGGCGGGCTTTCAAACATGCACCGGTATGATTGGTTCCAGTATGCCAATGTAACGACCAGGTGGTTCTGATGGTGGAAGAATCGAAGGTGGCCAGCAACGCAGCGCAAGCGAAACGCCTCATTGATTCGGCGCCCGCACTGGAGAAGTGCTGGACCGTCAACGGCCCGCCAACAACGATGCCATAAACCGTGCAGCCGCCATCGGCTCTATCCGCAACCATTTCAACCACCCGAAGGAAACCCCATGTCCGCCCAACCATCGTCTGCCGTTTACGCCAAGCTGAAAGCCCTGGGCATTGAATTGCCCCCGGTCTCCACACCGGCGGCCGCCTACGTGCCCTTTGTGCAAACCGGCAACCTGATTTTCATGAGCGGCCACATCGCCAAAAAAGACGGCAAGCCCTGGCTGGGTCAGTTCGGCAAGAACATGAGCACCGACGAAGGCAAACTCGCCGCCCGCGCCATCGCCATTGACCTGCTGGGCACACTGCACGCCGCGCTGGCCGTCAACGGCAAAGACCTGAGCCATGTCACCCGTATCGTCAAACTCATGAGCCTGGTCAACTCGACCGGCGACTTCACCGAGCAGCACCTGGTGACCAACGGCGCCAGCGAACTGATCGGCGAACTGTTCGGCAGCGCCGGCGCGCACGCCCGCAGCGCTTTTGGGGTGGCGCAAATTCCGTTTGGCGCCTGCGTAGAGATTGAAATGATCGCCGAGGTCGGCTGAGCAAAGGCGCCAAGCACCTGACGCCCCCCACCGGACGCGTCTGTCACAAAAAAACTTGTAAAGCTGACGGATGTTGGCCGCTTGCCAACGACAGCCGCACAGCCAGCAAGATGGACTTCTCACTGGTGGAATCCCTGATGGATTAGCACCGTAAGTAAGCTTACCCTCCATCAAATGTAGAAAACTCTTACTTAATAATTGACACAAGTCGTGCCGCACGTAGAAGATGCCGACATCCAACGCAAGGTCAACAAGATGAAAAAATTTGCCCTCAACGCTTGGTACCCGGTTGCCTGGTCACGAGAAGTTGGACGCACCCTGGCACCGCGCCGTGTGATAGAAGAAGACTTGGTGCTCTATCGCAAGGAAGACGGCCAAGTCGCGGCACTGGATGACGCGTGCCCGCACCGGCTTGTGCCTCTTTCACTGGGCCGGCTGCGCGGCGATACGGTTGAATGTGGCTACCACGGTTTGACTTTTGACTGCAGCGGATCGTGTGTGCGTGCGCCCGGCATGCAGCGCCCCCCAAGCAGCGCATTTGTGCGGAGCTTTCCCGTTGCCGAAAGCATGGGCATGGTCTGGGTCTGGATGGGAGACCCCGACAAAGCCGACATCAGTGAAGTCTTTCATCTGCCGCAATATGACGACCCGGCCTACAGCGTGGTTCACGGCGACGCGCTGCCCATGCAGGCCAACTACCTGAGTCTGGCCGACAACTTGTGCGATCCTACGCACGTCGTGTACGTGCACCAGACCACCCTGGCGAGCACAGGTGCGCACGAGACACGTGTCGAGCATGAGCGGACGGGCAAGCGCATGGTGACCTGGCGCTGGGTTTTGGACGGACCACTGATCCCTGTGTTTGAAGGCCTGAAAGACTTTGGCGGCAATGTTGACCGCTGGCACTACTACCACTATCACGCACCCAGTGTGGCCGTGATTGATTTCGGCTCTGCCAAAACCGGTACCGGCGCGCAAGATGGCAATCGATCTGACTGCATCCAGATGTTTGCCTGCCACTTCATCACACCGGTCGACGAGCGGACGTGCGTGCAGCACTGGCTGTGCATCAAAAATTCACCTGCTGACCCGGTCGTGGACGAGCGACTGGCCACCAGCCTGCGCTTTGCATTCAATGAAGACAAACTCATTCTTGAATCCATTCAGCGTAACGAAGACAAGAAGCGCCAGTGGAACCGGACCGCCCTCGGGCTGGACGCCTCCTCTATCAAGATGCGCTGCATCGTCGAAGAAATGATCGCAGACGAATAGCCTGCCGCCTCCTTGTTTTCCCCCGCTTGCTTATCGACAACCAACCATCCAAAGGACTCGTGACATGAAATATTTTCGTTACACGCTTGCCGGCATCCTGGCGGCCGGCCTGACCATCGCATCGACGGGTGCTTTAGCTCAAAACACCATCAAGATTGGCGAGATCAACAGCTACAAGGCACTGCCACAAACGACCGGCCCTTATCGTCAAGGTTGGCTGCTGGCACAAGAAGAAATCAACGCGGCAGGTGGCGTGCTTGGAAAAAAACTCGAAACCATTTTCCGTGACGATAACGCCAACGCAGGCGATGCCGTGCGCGTGGCCGCAGAACTGACCTCTCGAGAACGCGTCGATATTTTGGCTGGCGTTACTTTGTCACACGTCGGGCTGGCGGTGGCTGATTACTCCAAACAGCAGAAAGTTTTTTTTCTGGCATCAGGCCCGCTGAGCGACAAGGTGGTTTGGGACAACGGGAACCGCTACACCTTCCGTTTGCGTGCAGGTACTTACGCCTTGGCCGAATCTGTGGTTGCCGAGGCCGTCAAACTCAAGAAAAAACGCTGGGCGCTCGTCTACCCCAACTACGAATACGGACAGGCTGCAGCCGCAGCTTTCAAAGATTCCATGAGGAAAGCCCAGCCCGGGATTGAATTTGTGACAGAGCAGGCGACGCCGCTGAGCAAGATTGACCCGGGCCCGGTTGTTCAGGCTATTAGCGATTCAAAACCCGACGCGATTTTCAATGTGCTATTCGGCAGCGACCTTGCGAAGTTCGCACGCGACGGCAAGACACGCGGCTTGTTCGAAGGTCGCGAAGTGGTCAGCCTGTTGACCGGCGAACCTGAATACCTCGACCCCCTGAAAGACGATGCACCAGCCAACTGGATCGTGACCGGCTACCCCTACACCTCAATCGACAAGCCAGAGCACAAGGCTTTTGTCGCCGCTTACCAGAAAAAATACAACGACTACCCGCGACTTAATTCTGTCGTTGGCTATGCAACGGTCAAAGCCATTGCGGCAGGCCTGCAAAAAGCCGGCTCAACCGACACTGAAAAGTTGATCACTGCATTCAAGGGCCTGCAGTTTTCCTCACCATTCGGTCCGGTGGTCTTCCGGACCCAGGACAACCAGTCAACGCTTGGCATTTTTGTCGGCCGCACAGCCTTGAAAGATGGCAAAGGCTCCATGCCTACCGGCGTGTATCTGGACGGCGCCAACTTGCAGCCCTCGGATGAAGTAGTCAAAAAACTGCGCAATCCATCCTGATGAAGCCATCGCCACCCACGCTGCCTGCCATTGGCTGCAATGGCAGGGGCGCCCAGGCATCCAGCCTTCAAGCGCCGGTGGCGTTAGCCGAAGCCAGCATCGACGAACAGTTTCGCTTGGTCAGCCAGACGCAGGTGTTCGACAGCTTTGACCGGCTGCCGATGCCTGATGCGGTTGACTCTTTCCTGCGCTGCATTGAGCGTTATCGTTTACCGGTGCTGACGGCCAGCTGGTTTTACGCACTCGGTGGTGATGAACCTCTGCTCGAAGAAAAAATCCGGCTGGCGGCCGCAGTCGGTGCGCTGCAGCATAACGTGATGGTCTACTGGCATGACACTCAGGGCAGACCCGTCTCGAATGCGGAGGTCGCCGATTTTTATCTGCAAGCTTATGACATCGGCATGAAGCTGGGCGTAGAGCCGACCTTCGAGCTGCATGTCAACATGTGGAGCGAAGACCCGCGCCGTGTCGCGCAGGTGGCTGAGCTGGTTCGCCAGCGTGGCGTGCCCTTCAACTTCACATTGGACTACAGCCATGTGATCTTCAAGATGGGCAACACCCGGGAGCAAGAGATTTGCGGCATTGCTGACGACGTGGCCGCCGGCCAGCTAGTTCTTGATCCTTTTCAGCCGGGCAACCTGGTGGATATGTGGCTGGACATGGGCATCGTGCGCTGGCTTCAGGTGCGCAGTGCCGCGCCCAACGGCCCATGCAACATCTGGTCGATCAATGACCCCGCCAACGCGGTGGCTGCTGTGCCCAAGTATTCGATCTTTCCTTACGCTGAGGGAGAGCCCGGTCGGGGCATCCTGTACCCTTTTACCCGGCCGGAACCTGGTGAATGGCATTCACCCTGGGAGGACAGCAAGCTTGACTGCACACGAGAGGTGGTGCGCAAGGTGCTCGCACACCACGCCGGTCAACCCGCTTCGCGCTTGCGTGCCATCACCACTGAAATGATAAATCTGCCCGACTACGCGCACAACGCCCGTTTCTCGCTGATAGACCAGAATGCCGCCATCGCACGCTTTGTGCGCGACACCTGGACCGGGCTAGCCTGAGTCACTTGCGAGTGGAGCGTTTTTTGGCGACGGTAGTCACGGCCACCGCAATGACCTTGGGCTGAAGATGGTCCAGCACCACTTCGCAGATGTGCCCACGCCACGCGGTGCGGCGGTTGCGCGTCATGACATCACCGCCCATCCACGTCGAGCAGGTGTATTGGTTGGATACGTAAAAGAAACCCAGCGACATGATTGTCATGAGCACATGCTCGGAGGTAGTGTCTTGCCGAAAAACGCCTTTGGTCTGGCCGTTGGCCAATATGGTGGCTACGGTTTCAACCAGCGGGAACGTGGTCCGCTTGACGGTGTCCGACAGCTTGATGTGCTTGCCACGCAGCAAGTTTTCGTTCATCAGCAAGCGCACTAGGTTGGGGTGGGACACATAGTGGTCCCAAGAGTGCTGAACCAACTGGCGCATGGCATCCACCGGGTCTTCAGGCAAGGCAAAGTCGCGCTGAGCACCGATCATGTCGGCATAGATTTTCTCGAGCACTGCCTGGTACAGGCGTTCCTTGTTGCCGTAATAGTAGTAAAGCATGCGATCTACAGTGGCAGCCCGCTGGCTGATGCGCTCAATGCGCGCACCGGCAAAACCGTGTTCCGCAAACTCTTCAATGGCGGCTTCAAGCACGCGGCTTTCAAGTTGCTCCGAGCGTTCACGCGAAACTCCACGACGCGTCGGCCCGCCCTTGATTACCTTGTCTGTGACCGGTGCCGGGGACTGGTTTTTTTTACGTGTACCTGTGATGGATTGAGCTGACACTGACGACTACCCCTCTTGTTGAATGCTTTGACCCCATGATTCTCGCTGATACGGCTTGTCAACTTGAGAACGTGGTGCCGGACATCGGGCGGTCTGGCACGATGTGGGCGATCAACCGCGCTTCAAGTACACCTTCACAAAACTGGTCTTCAAGGCATCGCCGGCGGCGGGCAATGCGTCTAAGGCTTTGGCTTCTGCCTGGGTACGCAGAGCGTCGATGTTTTTACGGATAGTCTGAATTTCTGAGTCGTTGGCTTCGGCTTCGATCGCTTTGAGCTTGTCGCTCACCTGCGGGTACAGGGCCACCAGCTTGTCAGCATTTTTGGACGCTGCGGCATCAAGCATCAGCTCCATGTCGTCATGAAAATCCACCAGCGCCACGGACAGCATGGAAAAGCCGTTGCGCTTGAACATCTGCTGAAACACAGGCCGCACTTTCTCTAGCGCCAGATGAGCCTGCTGCAAGTCACCGGTGCGCACCTGCTCGTTCACGCCCTGCAGCATGCCTTGCACCGCCACGAGGTCGCTAGATAACTGGGTGTCGTTCTTCAGCGCATAAGGACGGTAAGCGCTGTACTTGGCCTGAAAGCGCGCAAAGGCCGGCAGCAGCAAATCGTATTTTTCAGTGGCCTTGACGCGCTCGTTCTTGCCCGTCAAAAACAAGGCCTGCTTGTAATGGTCGTTCATGGCGTTGAAGTCTTCGAGAAACAACTTGCGCGTCATGAATTGGCTGCCATAACTGCCACCCACCAACGCAGCCAACAGGGCTACGCCGACCAACACAGGCAAGGTCTTGCCGGGCGCTGCAGTTTGCGTGGCATTCGTGGTCTTTTTGGTCTTGGTGCTGCCCGTGCGCCAGCCCAGCAAGCTGTACAGCGGGCAGAACCTGACCAGCGCCGTGATGAGCAGCACAGCCCCCACCACGAAAGCGCCAATCTGCCAAGCGCCGGCCAGCCAGAAATAGCCGAGCTCTAACAAGGCAATGCCTACCAGGGCGCGCACAAACCGGTCAATGGGGTGGAGATTGTTCATGGTGATGTCCTTTGCTTGATGCGTTTGAAGATGCTTTTGAAGAGCGGTGCTTCAGCATAGGGAACGGCCAAGAAAAGGGCTTGATATGTATCAAGCCTTGGGGGTGAAAGCACAACGGATAGATAATTTACGGATGACTTCTATATTCCAATTTGGTGAAAATCACCCAGGCTACCCAGTTCGCGTATTGAACGAACGTGAGGCTCGGGGCGCGGCCGGCATCATGCTCGTGCTTGCCGTCGTTGCCTTCATGAACGCATGGTTCAAAGGCGATTTCATGCCCACGAAATTCACTGTCGTGGCGTTCTTCATTGACTTCTTCATCCGGGTCCTCATCAATCCCCGCTACGCCCCGACGCTCATCATGGCGCGGTGGGTGGTCAACAACCAGACTGCGGAGTACGTGGGCGCGCCTCAAAAGCGTTTTGCCTGGGGGATGGGACTGGGCTTGGCGTCATTGATGATGTTCCTGGTCGTACTCCAAGATGTGCGCGGGCCCATCAATATGATCATTTGCCTCATCTGCCTCACGCTGCTGTTTTTAGAGACTTCATTTGGCATCTGC
>JBIKHR010000149.1:0-7267 GCA_044362035.1 Polaromonas sp.
AACCCGACCTGGCCAGCCACGCCTGGGCCGACGTTTGCCTGGACGTGGTCAACCGGCGCTGGGTCAGCATCGACATCACCCACAGCTGCCTGATTGACCAGCGCCATGTTCGTTTGGCCATGGGCACTGACTACAACGCCTGCCCACCCATCAAGGGCGTGCGGCAGGGCGGCGGGGAAGAGTCCATGACAGTGAGCATCACGATAGAGCCGGTTTGAGCTGAGTCGCTCAGCGGCCGGGTTTGTTCATTTCGGCCTTGACGGCCTGCCCCAGCTCAATCACCGCCATGGCGTAGTAGCTGCTCCAGTTGCAAACTGGTACTTTTATACTAATTATTGGCATCTTTTTACACTCCGCAGGGTGCCAAACACCGTCCGTAGTAGCTTCTTCCCATTTTTGTAACAATTTTTTATCTATCCTGATATGGGGTAAATACTATGGTCAATTTAATTGCAAACTAACTATTATTGCAACAATGATTGCAGAAATCCTCGCCCCTTTGGTTCGCCCGCACTTGGAACAGCTCACCCAAACTGAGCAGCAACTGGTCAAAACATTAACCATGCATCCAACGGCTGGGCTGTACATGTCGGCCAGTGAATTGGCCAACTCCGCTGGGGTTCATCCATCAAGCGCAGTGCGATTAGCCAAAAAATTGGGCTTTGAAGGCTATCCAGAATTCCGCCGTGCATTGCAGATCAATGCACCGCGCCCTACAGCAAGCGCTGCCTTGCGGATCGAACGCACTGTCGCAGGCACCTCTGGCGATATTTTGCTCCAGTTGCTCGCCAAAGAGATGCAATCCTTGGATCATTTGGCGCAAGTCATCTCACAAACTCAAATCGACCAAGCCGCCAAAGTGCTGCTCAGCGCCCGCAACTTGATGGTGTGGGCCTCGGGTAATGCCAAAGCGCTGGCAGACTTGCTTGATCGCCGTATGCGCCGGGCAGGTTTTGCCAGCCAAAACATCGCCTCAGAAGGCCGCGAGTTAGCCGAGCGCCTCGTGCCGATGCGCTCGGGTGATGTGTTGGTGTGCTTTGCCTTTCGCCGTGAGCCTGCCGAGCTGGCTCATACGCTCTTGCATGCGCGCGAATGCGGCGCCACTTCTATTTTGATTGCAGACAATTTGGCCCACACCTTGGTCACTCAAGCCGACATCACTTTAGCTGCACCGCGCGGAGAAGATGAGGAATTCCTCACGCTCACAGTTCCCATGGTGATCACCAATGCCTTGGTGCTCAGCTTGGCGCGCATAGATCAAGGTCGCTCGGTGCAAGGATTGCAACGGCTGGAGGATCTGTACAACGCTTTCGAGTAACAACACCGTCACGGGCGGGAAAAAAATAGGGGGTCGCTATGCATCACATTTCTATTCACCCGTTATTCAAGTCTTAACTTTTTTTCACTCAATTTTGATCCTAGGAGATATAAATGAAACTTCTCAGCACTTCCACCCGCCGCAACCTTCTGGCTGTGGCAGCAGTGGCCAGCATCTCTGGCTTCACCCAAGCGCAAAGCGCAGCAGACTTGGACAAAATGACCCAAGCCGAGCTGGTTGCCAAAGCAGAAGCCGAGGGAAAAGTGGTAATTTACGCCTTCACAAGCCGCATCGCTCGCGTGGAAAAAGCGTTTGAAGCCAAGTATCCCAAGATTGATGTCGTCACCTTTGACATCAACTCCACCCAGATGATCGCTCGTTTGAAATCCGAGCATGCCGCCAAGATCAGTAATGCCGATGTAGCCTACATTTCAGATATACCCATGGTGGTGGAAGAGTTGGTCAAACCTGGCATCTTGCAGCGTCACGTTCCGGCGATGTTTGCCAGCAAAGTGCCAGCAGATCTGCAAATCCCACTGCTGGCCAACCGCTTGTCCACCAAAGTGTGGATGTACAGCGAGGAAGCCTACCCCAACGGCTCGCCGATTAAAAACATATGGCAAACCACGCTGCCAGCGTGGCGCGGCAAAGTGGTGATGGTCGACCCGCTGGTGCGCGGCGACTATTTAGATTTCATGACTGAGGTGGTGCTGCGCAGCGATGATATGGCGCAGGCCTATCAGCAGCAGTTTGGCAAGCCGATTCAACTTAGCGGCCGTGAAACGGCTGGCGAAAAATGGATCAAAGATTTTCTGGCCAACAAACCTGTGTTTGTGGCCAATACTGATGCCGCAGCCGATGCAATTGCCAAAAAAGGGCAAACCAACCCACCGATTGGCATTGCCACCTACTCCGATCGCCGCGACAACAAAGACCGTGGGCGCGCGCTGCAAGTCGCCAAGGGCGTTCAGCCCTCTACCGGCATCTTATTCCCTGCTTCGATGGGTATTGTGGCGGGCAGCAAAAACCCAGCTGCCGCTCGCCTTTTGATTCAATTCTTGATGGGCGATGACACACCTAACGGCGGCCCAGGCTTTGCGCCATTTGCAGTAGCAGGCGATTACGCTACGCGCACTGACATCCAAAACCATCCCGACGCCACACCTTTGGCTCAGCTGAATGCATGGCGCATTGATCCAGCCAAAAGCGCTTCCATGCGTAAGCGCGTGGCCGACATGATTTTGGCGCATCAATAAGCCACCCACCTAACGCTGCGCCACAAGCGCAGCGTTAGATTCTTTGTTCAGAAATCATCACTAGCGGTCTCCTTGCTCACGCAGCAATAGACTGCTGGGCGGACTATTGTCTGTCTCTGTCCCACACGTCGCCTCAACCCTTGCTAAACAAAATCACACCATGAGTACCGCCTCACTGCCCAGCACAGCGCCAGCCATGCCCAGCCTTCTTTGGCGGCTGCTGGATCGCCGCAATATTCTGCCCTTCGCGCTGGCCATCGTGCTGGGCATCGGCGTGCTAGCTCCGCTGGCCAAAATCGCTTGGCAAACTGTAGCGGGCGATGGCTTTACGGTGTGGCAAGAGGTCGTTGCCAGCGAAATCTCGCGCAGCTTGCTCTGGAGGCCGCTGACCAACACCATGATCATTGGCGTGTTAACCGTGATCGGTACGCTGGCCATTGGTGGATTTCTCGCTTGGCTGGTGGTGCTCACCAATGTGCCTTATCGCAAACTGATCGGCACCTTAGCCGCCCTGCCCTATGTGATTCCGAGCTTTGCATCAGCTTTTGCGTGGGGCGTAGTGTTTCGCAATGACAAAGTGGGTGGCACTGTTGGCTGGCTTCAATCAGCAGGAATCCCTGTGGCCGATTGGTTGGCTTGGGGCATGGTGCCCACCACCATCGTGCTGATCTTGCATTACAGCAGCTTGGTGTTTTTATTGGTCGCGGCAGCGCTGGCTTCTGTGCACTCCGACATGATTGAAGCCGCCAACATGACTGGCGCCAGCCGCAGCCAAGTCATAGGCGGTATTGTGCTGCCCGTGGTCACACCAGCGATTGTCTCCAGCGGCTCTTTGGTGTTTGCAGGCGCAGTGAGTAACTTTGCCGCCCCCGCGCTCATGGGCTTGCCAGTGAATATGCATACCCTCTCCACCCGCTTGTTCGGCATGATCTCTACAGGCAACACCGAGCGTGGCTATGTGCTCGCCATCATTTTGATTGCCATTTCTGCTGCTGCGCTTTGGTGGGCCAATCGCGCAGTCACGGGTCGCAGATCATTTGCCACGGTCACAGGCAAAGGGGGGCGCACCAAGCGCTTTGAGTTGGGCGGCTGGGCTTGGCCTTTGTGCGCGCTTGCGTTGCTAATAGGTTTGATCAGCACAGTTGCACCCCTAGTGGTGTTGCTGGCATCGAGCGTGACCAAAGAAATCGGCAGCTTCTCTGCGGGCTTTACCCTGCATTACTGGCTTGGCCTGTCAGACCCAGCGATAACGCAAGGCATCGGCGGCATCCTGCGCGACGCGCTAACGCTCAAAGCGCTGGGCATCACGATAGCGCTGGGTGTGTGCGTGGCCGTGGTCTCGCTCACGATTGGTTTGATGACGGCTTATGTCACCACTCGCCTCAAAACTAGTCCGCTGGCAGCTCCGCTGGGCACACTCACATTCCTGCCCGCCATGGTGCCCGGCATCGCATTTGGCGCGGGCTATATTGCGCTATTTGGCCAATCTTGGGGGCCCATTCCTGCGCTTTACGGCACATTTGCTTTGCTCGTGATTGCAGGCGCAGCCTATACGCTGCCCTTTGCCGTGCAGTCTGCTCGAGCCTCGATGGCGCAAGTCTCCGGGGATATTGAAGATGCAGCCACGCTGGCGGGCGCATCCTTGCCCCGGCGCATGTGGAGCATCTACTTCCCGCTCACGATGCGCGGACTGCTTGCAGGCGCGGTGTTGGTGATTGTGAAGATGGTGAGAGATTTATCTCTGGTCGTGTTGCTGTTTACACCCGCCATGCCCATACTTTCTGTCGTGGCCTATCGCTATGCCTCTGAGGGTTTCTTGCAGCATGCAAACGCTATTACTGCGCTCATTACCTTCATCTCGATGACCGCCACGATTCTTGCCGAGAGACTCCAAGGTGCCAGTCAGCCTTGGGCCAAAGATTGATCTGATTGCTTAGAAAGAATTGCCATGAAAAAAAATCCACCCGCCACCAACTTGCCCGCTATTGAGCTGCGTGGTATTCACAAACACTACGACCAAACCCATGTGGTTAAAGGTGTTGATGTGTCACTGCCGCCCGGCTCGTTTTTGGTGCTACTGGGCCCCTCGGGCTGCGGCAAATCTACGCTCTTGCGCATACTCTCTGGCTTAGAAGCGCCAACACAAGGCTCCCTGCATATTCTCTCGCGCGAAGTGGCCAACGGTCAGCGCGGTGTGATCGTGCAGCCGGGTGATCGCGGGCTCGGCCTCGTGTTTCAGTCGTATGCGCTGTGGCCACACATGACCGTGCGCCAAAACGTGGAATGGCCGCTCAAGGTTGCAAGCAAGCCAGAGGCCGAACGCACGGCTCGTGTCAATGAAGTGCTCAAACTCATGGGTATTGATATGCTCGCGGAGCGCTACCCGAGCGAAATCTCAGGTGGCCAGCAGCAGCGGGTGGCCATTGCTCGCATGCTCTCCCCTGCGCCAGCGCTGTTGCTGTTTGATGAGCCTTTGTCCAACCTGGATGCGAAGCTTCGCGTAGAAATGCGCAGTGAATTGCTTCGTGTGCACCGCACTTCTGGCGCAACCAGCGTGTATGTGACGCATGATCAAATTGAAGCCATGACGATGGCCACTCACGTCGCAGTGATGCGCGATGGTTTGGTCGAGCAGTTTGGCAGCCCGCAAGAGTTGCTGGATAACCCGGCTACCGCGTTTGTGGCCACCTTCCTTGGCACGCCTTCAGCCAACGTATTGCCAGTCAGCTCACAAGCTGGGATGTACATGTTGGGCTCGCAGAAGTTAGCCCCTGCAATGACAGGTCACGATACAGCCCAGCTCATGTACCGCGCCACGCAATTGACGCTTGGCGCAACCAACCACACCGGCCTCAGCGCAGAAGGCACCTTGGTAGAAGTTGCACCCATGGCGGGCCGCTATGTGAGCACGGTGATGGTGCACGACACGCGCGTCTCGATCATCACCGATCTACCACCTTCACAGATCACGGGAGAATCTGTGCAAGTAGGCTTCCCAGCCCGGCCTGCGGTCATTTTTGATGCGCTGGGCAAGCGTGTAGCAGTTTGATGGAAGCGACACCCACCATGAAACGATTGATCTTGGTTCGCCATGGCGAAACTGTTTGGAATGCCCGCAAAATACTGCAGGGTCAAAGCGATATTGATTTGTCTGAGCGCGGCATCGCACAGGCCAAGGCATTGAAACGTGCAGTCGATCGATTTGAGCCCGATACTGCCATCGTTTCTGATTTGGTGCGCGCCACGCATACCGCTCAAATCCTGGGATGGGGCAAGGCTGCGCCAGATGCCAATTGGCGTGAAGCCGATTTGGGCCAATGGACTGGGCACGATGCCAAAGAGCTGATTGCGCAACATCCTGTGCAATACCAAGCTTGGCGCGATGGCAAAGATGCGCCTCCCGGAGGTGAAAGTTTTGCAGATTTCAAAGCGCGCATTGCCAAGGCAGTCTCTGCACTGCAAAGTTTGCACGGCAACGTACTCGTGGTGACGCACGGCGGCGTAGTACGCGCGGCGCTATCGCATCTGATTGGTTTGCACCCCGACCGCATCGTTGCCGTGAACCCTGCCAGCGCCACCGTTCTCGATATGAGCAATACGCCGCGATTAGCGGCGTATAACATCACAGGCTACAGCGATTTAACCGAAACTTCGGATTGATCGAAACAGCTTGATGCTTGTCTCTTGACACTTGATCAACTGCTATGGACTTTCCACGGTGCAGTAGACAGCTCGGACCTATGATTTCTTCATAGGAGCAGACCATACGGCACTTTTAGACCTAGACTTGGTGCCAACACTAGAGTTGATCAAGCGGGCCGTGGAAGCAGGGGAGTTGGACACACAGATTGATGCTGCTGCCCTCAAACTACGCGATGGCTTTGGCAAGTGACATGTGTGCGGTACAAAAAGAACAGCACCAGCGTCAGCACCACCGCCCTGCAAGCCTTTGAGGCCGGTGCCGGCGTTTGCCAGGACCAGGCGCACGTGATGGTGGCCGTGTGCCGCAGCCTGGGTATTCCGGCGCGTTACGTCAGCGGTTATTTTTACGCTGCCAACGAACCCGACCTGGCCAGCCACGCCTGGGCCGACGTTTGCCTGGACGTGGTCAACCGGCGCTGGGTCAGCATCGACATCACCCACAGCTGCCTGATTGACCAGCGCCATGTTCGTTTGGCCATGGGCACCGACTACAACGCCTGCCCACCCATCAAGGGCGTGCGCCAGGGCGGCGGCGAAGAGTCCATGACTGTGAACATCACGATAGAGCCGGTTTGAGCTGAGTCGCTCAGCGGCCGGGTTTGTTCATTTCGGCCTTGACGGCCTGCCCCAGCTCAATCACCGCCATGGCTTAGTAGCTGCTCCAGTTGTAGCGGGTGATGACGTAAAAATTGTCGGTGCCGTCCACGAAGCTGGGCGCGTTGGGGCCGTTGAGCAACTCGATCAGGGCCAGCGCGTTGATGCACTCGATGGTGTGGCGTTGCTGTAGTGGCTGGTGCGCGTTGCGATCAGCGCACTCACACCCAACCTTGCCGCCAAACACTTTCGTCTTGCAGCTCACTCATTGCCAAAGGCCCAGGCTCTCTTTACTAGTGGCGGATTCAAGCACGAAGTGCAACGTTGACTAACCGCAATAAGGAGGCTGAGGATGTTTAGCATTCAAGGCTTCCTGACCTGCAAGTCGAAGTTGCCC
>JBIKHR010000007.1:0-24871 GCA_044362035.1 Polaromonas sp.
TTTTCAAGTGTTCATTGTGCTGCGCTTTTAAAATCAACCGCATCCATCACCCGCCCGCCAACCGGAACTGCCCACCTTGTCCATCCACACCACCGCGCTTGTCCTGTTTTCAGGCGGGCAAGACTCCACCACTTGCCTGGCCCAGGCGCTTTCCCGCTTTGAGCGCGTTGAAACCATTGGCTTTGATTACGGCCAGCGACATCATGTGGAGCTACAGGCGCGGCTGGTGGTGCTGGCGCAACTGCGCCAACAGTTCCCCGCATGGGCCAGCAGGCTGGGGCAAGACCACCTGCTCGACCTGGCCGTGCTGGGCCAGGTCAGCGAGACTTCGCTCACGCGCGACACCGCCTTCAAGATGGAAAGCTCGGGCCTGCCCAACACCTTTGTGCCCGGACGCAACCTGCTGTTTCTCACATTGGCCGCCGCGCTGGCCTACCGGCGCGACCTGCAAGTGCTGGTCACCGGCGTCTGCGAGACCGACTTTTCGGGCTACCCCGATTGCCGCGACGACACCATGAAAGCCATGCAACTGGCCCTGTCGCTGGGCATGGACAAACGCTTTTTGATCGACACCCCGCTGATGTGGATCGACAAGGCCGACACCTGGCGCATGGCCCATACGCTGGGCGGCGACAAACTGGTCGAGCTCATCATCGAGCACACGCACACCTGCTACCTGGGCGACCGCGTGCACCGCCACGCCTGGGGTTATGGCTGTGGCGCCTGCCCGGCTTGCGAGTTGCGGGCGCGCGGCTACCGGGGCTACGTCCAAGCGCCGTCGCTACCCGGCGCCTGAGGCTGGGGCAGGGAATAACCTGCTCCTTTAGTCGGATTTGAAGGCCCGGAGTGAAATCCGGCCTATCATTGGTTCTCTAATGAATCACTGTTTCATATATTAAACGTCAATCCGTCCGTTGAAGCCCACTTATGAATGACGCCCCAGTCAACCTGACAGTCCCGCCCACGGTGGCATCCTTGCCCCCCGCCATCGAGTTCATTGGTGTGGACAAGCGCTTTCCAGGCCAGGGCGACGGGCCTGAGGTCGTGGCCGCCCGCAATGTCTCCTTGTCCATCCGCGTAGGGGAAGTGGTGTCGCTGATCGGGCCGTCCGGTTGCGGCAAGAGCACGCTACTGAACATGGGCTCAGGCCTGGCCAAGCCATCGGCCGGTTTGGTCAAGGTCAATGGTGAACTGGTCACCGGACCCAATAAGCATGTGGCCTTCATGTTGCAAAAAGACCTGCTCATGCCATGGCGCACGATCGCCCAGAATGTCGAATTCGGACTGGAACTGCGCGGCGTGAAAAGCCCCGAGCGCAGCGCCATTTCGACCCGTTTGCTTGAGCAGTGCCACCTCAAGGGTTTTGAGCAGCACTATCCCCACCAGCTGTCGGGCGGCATGCGCCAGCGCGCGGCCATGGCCCGCACCCTGGCGGTGGACCCGCTGGTGCTGCTGATGGACGAGCCTTTCTCTGCGCTGGATGCGCAGACCAAGATGATCCTGCAGCAGGATCTGGCGCAGACCGTGGCGGCGCACAAGAAGACCGTGCTGTTCATCACCCACGACCTCGCCGAAGCGGTGGCCTTGTCTGATCGAATTCTGGTGATGAGCGAGCGCCCCGGCACCATCGTCGAGGAAATCACCGTCGATATCCCCGACCGGGACAACCCCATGCAGCGCCGCAAACACCCCGACGTTGGCATGTACGTTTCCCGCCTGATGGACCTGCTCAAGCTCGACGCCCAGACCGACGTGCATTGACGCGGCAGACCCTCATTTTTGTTCCCGCTTTCCTTTTTGTTCCTGTTCCCTTTCGTTGACTCAATCTAACTGGAGATCTCATGAAACCGACCCGTACTCTGGCGTTCACCCGCCGCGCCTGCATGGCTGTCCTGACCACCGTTGCCGCCGTAGCCCCGCTGGCCGCCCACGCCCAGCTGCAGGAAATCACTTATTTGCTGCCCGCACCCAGCACCTTGCCGGCGTTCGGCCCCTGGATGATTGCCCAGGCCAAAGGCTATTACGAGAAAGAGGGCCTGAAGGTCAACTTCGTGACGGGCCGCGGTGGTGTGGATGTGGCCAAACAGGTCGGTGCCGGCAATGCCGTGATTGGCGGCGCAATTGGCGACACGCCCATCATTGCCCGATCACAGGGCATTCCGGTCAAGGCCGTGGCCGTGCTGGGTGCCGGCTCGCTGACCCAACTGGTCACACACAAAGACGAGAAGATTGAAAGCCCGCGTGAACTCAAAGGCAAAACCGTCACCGTGCTGGCTTACACCGACACCACTTATTACGCGCTGCTCGGCATGCTGAGCAAAGTGGGCCTGACCAAAAATGACGTCAACATCCAGGCTGCAGGCCCGGCCGGCGTGTGGCAGCAGTTCGCCGCCAAAAAAGCTGTGGGCATGGCCGGCGTGCCGGACTGGACAGTCAGTGCCATGGAGACGGGCGCGCAGGTCGATATCCTGCCGGCTGACGTGTATTTCAAGAGCATGGCCCAGGCTATTTTGGCTTCTGACGAAACCATCCAGAAGAATCCGCAACTGATTCAAAAGCTGGTGCGCGCCACGATCAAAGGCATGAAAGACATCATGGCCGACCCCAAGGCGGCGACCGCCGTTTACGTCGCCCACATGCCAGCCAGCAAGGGCAAGGAGGCGTCGATCCAGAAGGCCTTCGAGATGTACAACAAATATGTTTACGCCGGCCAAAAAGTCCCCGGCCTGATGGACGAAACACGTCTGGCCGAGCTGCAGAAGTTCTATGTGGACAACGGTGTCGTTCCCAAAGCTGCACCAATCAAAGATCTGTACACCAACCAGTTTGTGCTGGCCAAGTAAGCCCCTGCAACCGACCTGAAGCCAGACCATGAATCAGCTGAAGCAGCGCTTGACGACTGCCCTTTGGAGCCTGCTTGTGCTGGTTTCCTTTTTGCTCGCCTGGGAGTACGGGCCGGGCGCTGTGGGTGTGCCCGACTTTGTCTTGCCACCGCTGTCGCGGGTGGCCGCCGAAGCTGCACGCATCTGGGACGCCGAGCGCCTGCTCTGGCATGCGGGCATCACCAGTCTGGAAGTGGTGGTCGGCTTCCTGCTCGGCTCGTTGCTGGGTGCCCTCATCGGCTATGCGCTGGGCTTGTCGCCCAAGGTCGAGGCGGTGCTGTCGCCGTACCTGCTGGCTTTGCAAATTGCACCCAAGGTGGCTTTTGCACCGCTGTTTGTCATGTGGATGGGTTACACGGTCTACCCGAAGATTCTGGTGGCTGTGCTGATCGTTTTCTTCCCCGTGCTGATCAACGTCCTGCAGGCCATGCGCACCATGGACCAGGACGTCGTCAACCTGGCGCGTTCGTTTTCAGCGACGCGCCTGCAGGTTTTCCGCACTGTCGAATACCCGACCACCATGCCCGCGCTGTTTTCGGGCCTGCGGATTGCCAGCACGCTGGCCGTCATTGGTGTGGTGGTGGGCGAGCTGGTGGGCGGCAACATGGGTCTGGGCTACATGCTGGTGTTTTTTGAAGGCCAGGGCAACACCGCCGGTGTGTTCGTCGTCATTGGTGCGCTGACCGTGATCGGCATCGTGGCGTACTACGCCGTGGCGCTGGCTGAAAAGCGCGTATTGCATTACTTACCCAGCGCTGAGCGCCGTTCCGCATGACTGAAATTCAACTCCAAGGTCGCCGCGTTCTGGTCACGGGCTCGGCGCGCGGTCTGGGCGAAAGCTTTGCCCGCGCCCTGGTCGCCGCCGGCGCACAGGTCGTCATCAGTGACGTGCTGCATGAACGCGGCCAGGCGCTGGCGCAAGAGCTCGGCGCGGCCGCGCACTACGTGCCGCTGGACCTGCTGGTCGCTCAAAGCGTGAAGGACGGAGTGGCCGAAGCCGCACGGCTCATGGGCGGTCTGGACGGGCTCATCAACAACGCCGCCATCACCAACTCGGGCGGCAAGGGCCTGGACGAACTGAGCGCCGAGACCTGGGACCTGGTGATGGATGTCAATGTGCGCGGCACCTGGCTGGTGACCGCGGCGGCCCGGCCTTTCCTGGCGGCCAGCGGCACCGGCCGCGTGGTGAATGTGGCCTCTGACACCGCGCTATGGGGCGCGCCGCGCCTGCTTGCTTACGTGGCCAGCAAAGGCGCCGTGATTGCCATGACGCGCACGCTGGCGCGCGAGCTGGGCGGCGAGAACATCACCGTCAACGCGATTGCCCCCGGCCTGACGCTGGTCGAGGCGACTGCTTATGTGCCGCAGGCGCGGCACGACTTTTACCTGCAGGGGCGCGCCATCCAGCGGCCCCAGGTCCCCGAGGATGTCAACGCCGCCGCCCTGTTTTTGTTGACCCGTGCCAGCGGCTTCATCACGGGCCAATTGCTGCCGGTCAACGGCGGTTTCGTCTTGAATTAAGGAAATAAGTAATGACTTCATCACACGCCCCCGCAGCATCTGCCGCCAACCAGCCGGTCTTCAATGAACGCGGTCTGATGGACCCGGCCATACCGCCCGAATCCGAAATTCAGCGCGGCATGATGCGCGCCGAAGGCCAGAGCTTTGCCGACTGGATGGAGAGCCGGGTCGCCCGCCGAGACACCCGCAGCTACGACTGGGACGCGTTGAAGTTTCAGGCTGATTTCGACCCGCGCTACCGCCGCGCGCAGATGCGCTATGTGGGCACCGGCGGCACCGGGGTGACCAAGGACGCCAACACGGTGCCCTCGGGCCACTTCACGTTCTCGACCATGCTGATTCCGGCGGGCAACATCGGTCCCTCCCACATTCACTACGACGTCGAAGAAATCTTCTTCGTCATGCGCGGCGCCATGAAGGTGATTTGCGAAAAAGACGGCGAGCGCTGGGAAGTCGTGGTCGGTGAACGCGACCTGATCTCGGTGCCGCCCGGTGTCTACCGTGAAGAACACAACATCGGCGACGAAGACGCGCTGATGTGCGTGATGCTGGGCTCGCCCAAGCCGATCACGCCGACCTACCCGCCCGGCTCGCCGCTGACCAAAATCAAGCGTTGAGCGCGAAGCCTTGATGACCGGGTCCATCGAACAAGCACTGGCGCAACGGGCGCCGCAGCAGGTGTCCACCGCGCTCGGGCGGGTGCAGTTTCGCTGCGCGGGCCATGCCCCCGGGGTCAGCCACGTGCTGCTCCACGGCATTGGCTCGGGCTCGGCCAGCTGGGTGCGCCAGTTGCAAGCCGCAGACGCAGCGCCAGGTGCGCGGGTGCTGGCCTGGGACGCACCCGGCTACGAAAGCAGCGACCCGGTGAACGCCGAATGGCCGCTGGCGAGTGACTATGCCGCGCGTTTGTGGGCCTGGCTCGATGCGATGGACGTGACCGGACCGGTCACGCTGGCCGGGCATTCGCTGGGCGCGCTGATGGCCGCCGGTGCGGCCTTGCTGCAGCCCGCCCGCGTGGCCCGGCTGGTCTTGCTGGCACCCGCCCGTGGCTACGGCAACACGACCGAAGAAGAGCAGCAACACAAACTGCAAGACCGCCTGGCCACCCTGAACCGCCTTGGCCCGGCCGGCATGGCGCAGGCCCGCTCGGCGGCTATGCTGTCGCCCGAAGCCGCGCCAGAGCTGGTGGCCGCAGTGCGCAACACCATGGCCCGCGTGCTGCCGGATGGCTACACCCAGGCCGCGCGGCTGCTGGTGCGCGGCGATCTGCTGGCCGACCTGGCCCGCGTGCATTGCCCGGTGCAGGTGGCCAGCGGCAGTGCCGACACCATCACACCACCCGCAGCCTGCGATGCAGTGGCCGCGCAGTGTGGTGTGCAAAGGCTGGATCTGGGCCCGGTGGGCCACGCCTGCACGCTGGAAGCAGCGCCCGCAGTCAATGCCCTGCTGGGCTTATCGACGATGAAAACCCCACCATGACACCAGTCAAAGAGGACGACCGCTACACCGTACCGGCCCTGATGCGCGGCTTGCAGTTGCTGATGCAGTTCAGCGGCGAAGAGCGCGAACTCAGCGGTGCGGAGCTGTCGCGCCGCATGGAGTTACCGCGGGCCTCGGTTTTTCGCATGCTGCAAACGCTGGAGCAAGGTGGCTTTGTCGAGCGCGTGGGCGAAGGCAGCCAGTACAAGCTCGGACTGGGTGTGTTGCGTCTGGGCTTTGCGTACCTGGCGTCGATGGAGCTGACCGAGCACGGTCGCCCGGTGATCGAAGCCCTGAGCGCGCAGTGCGGCTATTCGGCCCATGTGCTGGTGCGCGACCGGCGCGAGGTGGTGTTCGTGGCCAAGGCGGCCGGGCGCAGTGCCATGTTCCATTCCATTCAGGTTGGTGCCAGGCTGCCGGCGCATGCCACGGTGCTCGGCCGCGTCTTGCTCAGCGACCTGGACGAAGCCGCGCTCAACGCGCTCTACCCCGAAGCCACGCTGCAAGCCTTCACCTCGCTCACGCCGACCACGCCGCATGACCTGATGCTGCTGGCGCACCAGGTCCGTGACCAGGGTTACGCCGTCAGCCAGAGCGGTTTCGAGACCGGCATCTCGACCATTGCCGCGCCGGTGTTTGACGATGCCGGCCGCGTCACCGCCGCCGTCAGCATCAGCGTGCCGGCGCCCAAAATCGATGACGCCGAACTGCAACCCCTGATCGCGCAGGTGCGCCACGCCGCGCTGCAACTCACCCAACGCATGAGCCACAAGCCGGGCCTGAACGTCTGGCAACCCTCCTCCACTGCGCTCCTTCAAGAAGAAAAAGTATGACCCCCTCGACTGGCCACATCACCGTCGGCGAACTCGCCGCACGATTTCTCGAGCAATGCGGGGTTCGCGCTGCCTTTGGCGTGATCTCTATCCACAACATGCCCATCCTGGACGCCTTTCACACCCGCGGCAAGATCCGCTTTGTGTCGGCCCGCGGTGAAGCCGGAGCCTGCAACATGGCCGACGCCTACGCGCGGGTGACCGGCACCCTGGGTGTTTGCGTGACCAGCACCGGCACCGGCGCGGGCAATGCAGCCGGCGCCATGGTCGAGGCCATGACGGCCGGCACGCCGCTGCTGCACCTGACGGGCCAGATCGAGTCGGACTACATCGACCGTGACCTCGGCTTCATCCATGAGGCACCGGCGCAACTGGCCATGCTGCAGTCGGTCGGCAAGGCGGCGTTTCGCATCCGCAATCCCGAGACCGCGCTGGCCACCCTGCGCGAGGCCGTGCGCATCGCATTCACTGCGCCCTGCGGGCCGGTCAGCATTGAAATCCCCATCGACATCCAGGCCCAACGCCTGCCCGTGCCGGCCGACCTGACGCCGCTGATGCCCGTGCCGCTGCAGCCTTCACCGGCTGCGGTGACGGCGCTGGCCGAGCGACTGCGCACCGCCAAGCGCCCTTTGCTGTGGCTCGGTGGCGGTGCCCGCGGCGCAGGCGCTGCGGTCGAGCGCTTTCTGAAGATGGGTTGGGGCGTGGTCACCTCGGTGCAGGGCCGCGGCACCGTGGCTGAAGACCATCCGGCCAGCCTAGGCTCCTACAACCTGCAAAAGCCGGCCGAAGACCTCTACCAGAGCTGCGACGCCATGCTGGTGGTGGGCTCCAGGCTGCGCAGCAACGAAACCCTGCGCTACAAGCTCAAGCTGCCCAAGGGCTTGTACCGCATTGACGCCAACACCCTGGCCGAGAACCGCGGCTACACCAGCGATTGCTTTGTGCACGGCGATGCGCAACTGACCCTCGATGCGCTGGCCGACCAACTCGAAGGCCGCATGCACATCGACCCGGCCTTGCACAAGGACGTGCACAGCGCGCGCCAGCAAGCCGCCGGCCTGGTCGATGCCACCCTGGGCCCTTACGCCACGCTCAAGAACGAGCTGGCCGTGCAGGCCGGCAAGTCCTTGTGGTGGGTGCGTGACATCACCTTGTCCAACAGCATGTGGGGCAACCGCGCGCCGGTGCTCGACCATCCGCGTGCGGGCGTGCATGCGCTGGGCGGCGGCATCGGCCAGGCCCTGGCCATGGCCATCGGTACCGCGGTGGCCGATGCCGAACACCAGCTCGGCCGCAAGACCGTGGCGCTGATCGGTGATGGCGGCTTCATGCTCAACGTCGGCGAGCTCGCTTGCGCGGTGCAGGAAAAAACCAACATCGTCATGCTGCTCATGAACGACAGCTGCTACGGGGTCATCAAGAATATCCAGGACGACATCTACGGCGCGCGGCATTGCTATGTCGATCTGCACACGCCCGACTTCGCGCAGTTTTGTGCCAGCTTGCAAGTGGCGCATTACCGCCTGGGCGAGCCCGCGCAAACCCGCGAGGTGCTGGCGCAGGCCTTCGCCCGCAGTGGCCCGGTGGTGGTCGAGGTGGACATGAAGGCCTGGGGCCCGTTTGCGGCCAAGTTCGCCGGCCCGATTCTGAAAAAGGATTGACGCATGGCCCGCCCGCTTCAAACCGTGACCCTGGTCGGCTTCGGCGCCATCGGCCGCTCTATCTACCAGCGGCTGGCCGGCCAGCCGCTGCTGCGCATCACGCACATCGTGGTGCGACCCGCCCGCGTGGCCGAATTGCAGGCGCAGCTGGGCGACAGCGTGCAGGTTGTCAGCCAGGTACCGCCCACAACGCGCCTGGTGCTTGAATGCGCCGGCCATGCCGCGCTCGCCGACCATGTGCTGCCCGCTTTGCAGGCCGGTATTGAATGCGCCGTGCTGTCGGTCGGTGCGCTGTCAGACGCCGGCCTGCTCGAGCAGCTGAGCCAGGCGGCTGACCAGGGCGGCACCCAGTTGCACCTGCTCGCCGGCGCGATCGGCGGCATTGACGCGCTGGCCGCCGCGCGCCTGGCCGGGCTGAGCGAAGTCACCTACACGGGCCGCAAGCCGCCGTTGGGCTGGCGCGGTTCACCCGCCGAAGCCGTGGTGTCGCTGGACACGCTGGACGAGGCCGCCGTCATCCTGGAAGCATCGGCGCGCGAAGCCGCTGCGCTCTACCCGAAAAACGCCAACGTCGCGGCCACCTTGTCGCTGGCCGGCCTGGGGCTGGACCAGACCCGGGTGCGCCTGATCGCCGACCCGGCCGTCAGCGAGAACGTTCACCAGGTCACAGCCCGCGGCGAGTTTGGCGAGATGCAGATCACCATGCGCGGCAAACCGCTGGCCGACAACCCCAAGACCTCGGCGCTGACGGTGCTGTCGGCACTGCGGTTTTTGCACAACCGCGTTGCCAGCGTGACCATCTAGCACCGCAGCTTTACCGTATTCACGCACTCCCCGGAAGTGGACATGAGCGAAAAAATCCAAACCTTGCTGGCCGGCCAGTGGCGCGATGCGTCAGGCCCCGTTTACAGCACCGAATACCCCGCCGACGGCAGCACCGTGGCCACGCTGCATGCGGCCACGGCCGATGACGTGGACGAGGCGGTGCAGGCCGCCGACAAAGCGCGCCGGCAACCTGCTTGGGCCGGGCTCAAGCGCCATGAACGCGCCGCCATGCTGCACCGCATTGCCGCCGGCATTCGTGAGCGCGGTGAAGAGCTGGCGCAGCTGCAGCGGCTGGACAACGGCAAACCGATCAACGAAACCCGCGCCCTGGTGGCCAGTGCCGCCGGCACCTTCCAGTTTTTTGCGGCTGCCTGCGAGACCTGGGAAGACAGCCTGACGCCGGCGCGCGGCGACTACTTCACCATGAGCGTGCACGAGCCGCTGGGCGTGGTCGGCGCCATCACGCCCTGGAACTCGCCGATTGCCAGCGAAGCGCAAAAGCTGGCACCGGCGCTGGCCGCCGGTTGCGCCGTGGTGTTCAAGCCGGCCGAGATCACGCCGCGCATGGCCATCGAGCTGGCACGCATTGCCCAGCGCGCCGGGGTGCCCGACGGCATCATCAGCGTGCTGCCGGGCAAAGGCTCGGTGGTGGGTGATGCGCTGGTCCGGCATCCGCTCATCAAACGCATTGCTTTCACGGGCGGCACCAGCGTGGGTCTGGGCATTCAACGGCTGGCTGCTGAAAAGCTCATGCCGACATCGCTCGAACTTGGCGGCAAGTCGCCGACCATCGTGTGCGCCGATGCCGACCTGGACCACGCCGTGGCCGGTGTGCTTTACGGCATCTTCAGCTCTTCGGGCGAGTCCTGCATTGCCGGCTCGCGTGCCTTTGTGCATGCCAGCGTTTACGACGAATTCAAGGCCCGCCTGCTGGCCGGTGTGACAGCGCTGCGCGTGGGCGACCCGTCCAGTGAGCGCACCCAGATGGGCCCGCTGGTCAACCTCGGGCACCGCGCCTCGGTCGAGCGTTACGTGCAGCTGGGCATTGACGAGGGTGGCCGTGTGCTGACCGGCGGCGCCCGTCCGCAAGGCGCGCTGTTTGACAAAGGCAGCTACTACCTGCCCACCGTCATGGAAGGTCTGAGCAACAGCGCACGCATGTGCCAGGAAGAGATCTTCGGCCCGGTGCTGACCCTGCTGCCCTGGAGCGACGAGGCCGACCTGATCGCGCAGTGCAATGACAACATCTACGGCCTGGCCGCCGGCGTCTGGACGCCCGACTACAAAACCGCCTGGCGGCTTGGCAGTGCTTTGCAAACCGGCACGGTCTGGATCAACACCTACAAAGTGTTTTCCGTCAGCACGCCGTTTGGCGGCCTCAAGATGAGCGGCACCGGCCGCGAAAAAGGGCGACTGGGCATCCTGGAGTACACCGCCCAAAAAAGTTTTTACTGGGGACTCAACGACGCGCCCATGCCCTGGGCCGGCAGTTAAAAAGTAATCAGGCACCGCCACTTGACCTGCACACACCACCACGCCGCATGCAACACTTTTCAATGAACCGCCGCCTTGTGCTCGGCCTGGCCTGCTGCGCCAGCTTTGTCACCGCCGCCCGGGGCCAGAGCGCGGCACCCGCCTCTGCCGCTGAAAAATCGCTGGCCCAAAGCGGCTTCACCATCGTGGCACCGTTTCCGCCGGGCGGCCCGATCGACACGTTGTCGCGCATCCTGGCCGAGGGCTTGCACAAACGCTACGGCCAGAGCGCCGTGGTCGAAAACCTGCCGGGTGCGGCCGGCAACATCGGCATCGACAAGGTCAAGCGCGCCAAAGGCGACGGTCACACGTTGCTGGTGGTGCCCGCCGGCAACCTGACCATCAACCCGACCTTGATGCGCAACTTTCCGTTCAACATCGAGAAAGATTTTGTCCCCGTCACCATGCTGGCCAAGGCACCCAACGTGCTGGTCGCCGGTGCGGGCACCCGGATCAAGTCGGTCAAGGACCTGATCGAGCAGGCGCGCGCCAAACCCGACGCCATGGCCTATGCCTCGCCCGGGGTCGGCAGCGGTTTGCATCTGGCCGGCGAGCTGTTCAAGCAGCAAGCCGCAGTCGAGATGCTGCACGTGCCCTACAAGGGCACTGGCCCGGCGCTCAATGACGTGCTGGCCGGCGTCGTGCCGCTGATGTTCAGCAACCTGCCGGCCACGCTGGGCCATATCCGCAGCGGCAAACTGGTCGCGCTGGGCATCACCGACAACAGCCGCGCCAGCGTGGCACCGGACATACCGACGCTGGCCGAGCAAGGCATTGCCGGCGTGGTGGTGACGTCCTGGTATGGCGTGCTGGCACCCGCCGGCACGCCGCCGGAGATTGCCCTGCAGCTGACCCAGGACGCTGCCGGGATCCTGGCGCAACCGGCGGTGCGCGAACAGCTCAAGGCCCAGGGCCTGAGTGAAGCCATCATGAAGCCGGCTGACTTTGCGGCCCACATCCGCAACGAGACCGCGACCTGGGCCCGCATCATCAAGGCGCGCAACATCGTGGCCGAATAAAGCCACCGAGCCCAATCACATTGACTGAAAGCTGACCCATGGATCTTGGAATTGCCGGAAAAAAAGCGCTGGTGTGCGGCGCCAGCGCGGGCCTGGGCCTGGCTTGCGCGCAAGCGCTGGTGCAAGAAGGCGTTGACGTGGTCATCGTGGCACGCACCGAAGGGCCGCTGGTGGCTGCGGCGGCAGGCCTGACCGCACTGCAGGGCGGCCGGGTGGACCGGGTGGTGGCCGACGTGGCCAGCGAAGAAGGGCGTGCCCGCATCCTGGCGCAGCACCCTGACTTTGACATTCTGGTGACCAACGCCGGCGGCCCCCCGCCCGGCGACTTCCGGACCTGGGACCGCGAGGCCTGGATTCGCGCACTGGACGCCAACATGCTCGCACCGATTGCGCTGATCAAAGCCACGGTGGACGGCATGATGGCGCGCGGTTTCGGCCGCATCATCAACATCACTTCCAGCGCCGTCAAGGCACCGGTGGACGGCCTGGGCCTGTCCAACGGCGCGCGTGCCGGCCTGACCGGTTTTGTGGCCGGCCTGGCGCGCAGCACCGTCGGCCGCGGCGTGACCATCAACAACCTGCTGCCCGGCACCTTTGACACGGCGCGGCTGGCCGGCAACTTTGAAGCCCAGGCCAGGCGCGAGGGCCTGACGGCCGAGGTCGTGCGGGCGCGGCGCATCGACAAGCACCCGGCGCACCGGCTGGGTCGGCCCGACGAGCTCGGCCACACCTGCGCTTACCTGTGCAGCGTGCACGCCGGTTACATCAACGGACAAAACATCCTGATGGACGGCGGCTCTTTTCCCGGCGTTTGAGTCTGCGCGGCTTCTTCATTTCAGTCTCTTCAAACAACCCCCAAGGAAACCCACATGACAGCATTGAAAATTGGCGTCATCGGCGCCGGCATCGGCGGTCTGGCCGCTGCCATAGCGCTTGAGCGCGCCGGCCACGAGGTGACCGTGTACGAGCAGGCCAAGCAATTTTTCAGGGTCGGCGCCGACATCAACCTGACACCGAACGCGGTGCGTGCCATCGACGGCCTGGGCATTGGCGAAGGGGTGCGCCAGTTCGCTGCTCGGCCCAGCCACCGCATCAGCCGCACCTGGGACAGCGGCGAAGAAACCTCACGCCTGGAAATGGGCGATACCGCCGAGAAAAAATATGGCGCCCCGCAACTGACCATCCACCGCGCCGACCTGCTCGCCGCCATGGCCGACGCCTTTCCGGCGTCCCGGGTGCAGTTCAACAAACGGCTGCAAAAAGTCACGCTATCGGCCGCAGGCAGTGCGACGCCGGTGCAACTTGAGTTCGTGGATGGCAGCCAGGCCGGGGTGGACGTTCTGATCGGCGCCGACGGCATTCACTCCGTGGTGCGCAGCGCCATGTTCGGCGAAGAAAAGCCGCGCTTCACGGGCGTGGTGGCTTTTCGCGCCGTGGTCCCGACCGAGCGCGTGCTGGACGTGCCCGACATCGGCGCCTTCACCAAGTGGTGGGGCCCGACCGCTGACAGCCAGATCGTGACCTTCCCGCTGAACCAGGGGCGCGACACCTTCATTTTTGCGACCACGGCACAGGATTCCTGGCAGATGGAATCGTGGACCACGCCGGGCAGCGTCGATGAACTGCGCGACTTTTACAAGGGTTACCACAGCGACGCCCGCAAGCTACTGGACGCCTGCGACAGCGTGCTCAAGACCGCGCTGTACGAGCGCGACCCCTTGCCGCACTGGTCGCAAGGCCACATCACCTTGCTGGGTGACGCCTGCCACCCGATGATGCCTTTCATGGCCCAGGGCGCAGGCATGGCGATTGAAGACGCGGTGGTGTTGTCGCGCCAGCTGGCCGGCCTCACAAGCAGCGCGCATGTGCCTGCCGCCTTGCAGGCCTATGACCTCTCGCGGATGGCGCGTGCCAGCCAGATCCAGCTTGCGTCACGCAACAACAACTGGATGCGCGGGCAAGGCAATGCCGACGGGGTCTATGGCTATGACGCCTGGCAAGTGGCGCTGAACGTCGCCCCGGCAGAAATTTGAAAATGGCCCATGATACGAACTGCAAAATCAACTTCACAGGAGACACCATGACATTGACACCAAGACACCCACTCACGGCAGTGCTGGGCATCGCCATCCTTGCCATCGGCATTTCATCGCCATCGCTGGCGCAGACCTTCCCCAGCAAGACCGTCACCATCGTCGTGCCGTTCCCCGCCGGCGGAGGCCCTGACTTGTTTGCACGCATGCTCGCCGAAAAACTGGCGCCGCGTTGGGGGGGGGTCGTCATTGTCGACAACAAGCCGGGCGCTGGCGCCTTGTTGGGCGCGAATGTGGTCGCCAAGGCCACCCCCGACGGGCATACCTTGCTTCTCACGCCGAACACCATGGCTATTTCACCGCATGTGCTGCCCAAAGGTGCGGCCGGCGGCATTGACGTTCAAAAAGACCTGACGGCTATCGTGGCGCCCGGCACCACGCCCATGGCCCTGGTCGCCAATCCGGAACTCGGGGTGCGCAACCTGGCTGAATTGACCGCATTGGCGCGCAAGACGCCAGGCCTGCCTTACGGCAGCGCGGGCAACGGCTCGCCCATGCATTTTGCCGGCGAAATGTTCAAGAGCTCGGCCAAGGTGGAGATGACGCATGTGCCCTACCGCGGCGTTGGCCCCTCGCTGGTGGCGACACTGGGCGGCGAAGTCAAACTTCTTTATGTGGGCCTCGGGGGTGCGCTGCAACACATCAAGTCGGGCAAGCTGGTGGTGCTGGCAGTGACTGAGAAAAAGCGCTCTGGCCTGCTGCCGCAGTCGCCAACCGCGACCGAGCAAGGCGTTGCCAACGTCGAGGTCAACGCCTGGTACGGATTGTTCGCTCCTGCCGGGACACCGGCAAACGTGATTCAAAAAATCAACCAGGAAGTCAATCAGGTTCTGCTTGCACCCGATCTGCGTGAAAAGATGTTGGTGACCGGGCTCGAACCGCTGGGCGGCAGCCCCCAGGTGCTCGAAAGTTTCCTGAAGGAAGACAGCCAACGCTACGCCCAGATCGCCCGTGAGCTGAACATCAAGGCCGACTGAACCTTTGAAAAGCATGCGCGCACCGAACTTCTTGCTTTTTGTCACTGATCAGCAGCGCGCCGATCAGCTCGGTTGCTACGGTGATCCGGTGCGCAGCACGCCACACATCGACCGGCTGGCGGCCGAGGGCCAGCTGTTCGAAGAATTTCACGTTGCCACACCTATCTGCCAGCCTAACCGCGCCTCACTGATGACCGGGCGTCTGCCCAGCGCGCATGGCGTCCAGATGAACGGCCGGGAACTGTCCTTTGGTGAGCGAACATTTGTACAGTCTCTGCGCGAGGCCGGTTACAGCACGGCGCTGGTCGGCAAATCGCATTTGCAAAACATCACCGCCGTGCCGCCCATCTGGCCGGCCGGCAGTCAGCGCTTGTCGCACGATGCCCGGCAGGTCTTCCCTGGCATCTATGGCCAGGAGGTCGGCAAGCGGTGGGAGGAAGACCCCGCGTTTGAATTGACGCTGCCCTACTATGGTTTTGAGAGTGTTTGCCTGACGATTGGTCATGGCGACGAGCAGCAGGGGCACTGGCGCCGCTGGCTGCGCCAGCAAACGCCCGAGGCCGAACAGCTGATCGGCCCGCACAATGCCATTCCTACCCCCAACAGCCGCCTGGCGCTGCTTCGGCAAGCATGGCGAACGCGCTTGCCAGAAGAGCTCTACCCGACCCGGTACATCGCCGATCGAACCTGCGATGCGCTGACCGCGCAAGCCACAGGCGGCCAGCCATTTTTCATCCAGTGCTCCTTCCCGGATCCGCACCATCCCTTCACGCCGCCAGGGCGTTATTGGGACCAGTACCAAGCGCAGGACATGCAACTGCCAGAGAGTTTTCACGCGCAGTTGACCGATCCACCCCCGGCCATTGAGTGGCTGCGGCAAGCCCGAATCAGTCAGCCCCAGGCCAAGCCAGGCTATGGCGCCTTCGCTTGCGACGAACATGAGGCCCGTGAGGCCATGGCCTTGAACCACGGCAGCATGGCCTGCATCGACGATGCCATCGGACGCGTGATGTCGCGACTGAGTGAACTGGGTCTGTCTGACAACACAGTGGTCATGTTCACCAGTGACCACGGCGAGTTACTGGGTGACCGCGGCCTGATGTTCAAAGGCGGGCTGCACTACCAGGCCCTGACGCGCGTACCCTTCATTTGGCGTGACACTGCGGAGCAGCGCAGCACCCAACAACCGGGCCACCGGCGTCAGGCCTTGGCACAAACGACAGACATTGCGGCCACGGTGCTGGCGCGCGCCGGCATAGGCGCTACCCACGGCATGCACGGACGCTCCTTGCTGGGGCTCATGACAGGCAGCGACAGCGCTGTGCGTGAGCATCTGCTGATTGAAGAAGAAAGCCAGCGACAGGACTTCGGACTACAGACCCGCATGCGCCTGCTGACACTGCGCACGCGCCGGCATCGCCTGACGATCTACGATGGACAGGTCTGGGGTGAACTGTACGATCTGCAGGAAGACCCGCTGGAGTTGCACAACTTATGGAACGATGCCGGCGCGCTGGCTTTACGCAATGCGCTGGCACTGCAAATGTCACAAGCCAGCCTGGCTGCGCGTGACACCAGCCCTTATCCGACAGCGTCAGCCTGAAGAGAGTCACTCAGGGAGGTGCAGCCCCAACTGGATCCGCCAATTCACCGGCATGGACCGGCTGAGGTTCCAGTGTGGATTCTTCGGCTGAGATGTTGGACACGGGGGATGTGTCGCCGAGGCGTACCAGCAGGCTCTGAATGAACTCCAGCCACATGCGGTCGGCTTTGGTTTTCATCGCGCTCAGCCCGAAGGTTCCCAGGCGCCCGAGCACCTGTGCTGTGACCTTCATGCGCAACTCGGTTTGTCCGTCTGGCTGCTCAGTGAGAAAAATTTCACTTTGCTGCTTGAGCGAACTGGCGACAGCGCTGTCTTCCCCGGTGCCTTCGCTGCGCAAATAATGGGGCGGTCTTTGCTCGGTGATGGTGGTGCGAAGCTTGAACTTTGCACTGATGAACGAGATCTTGACATGCATCACAGCCACATATTCTGTGGCGCTCAGGACTTCGATCGACTGCATGCCCGGTACGCAGGCACCCATGACCAGCGGGTCCAGCAGCAAGGCCCAAACAGCGGCCGGAGAGGCCGGAATAGTGATGGACTTGTCAATTTCCACGAATTTTCTCCGCTGCAACCAAAACGGATTCGACGATTTGGGTATAGCCGGTACAACGGCATAAATTTCCCGCCAGACCCTCGCGTATTTGTTCCTCGCTCGGCGACGGGTGTTCGGCCAAAAGGGCGCAGGACGCCATCAGAAAGCCGGGTGTGCAGTAACCACACTGCAGACCGCCACAGTTCATGAAGCTCTCCTGCAGCGGGTGAAGTTGCTCACCCTTTGCCAGGCCCTCGACGGTGCTCACCTGCTTGCCATTGGCCTGCACAGCCAGGCTGAGACACGACTTGGCAACTTCACCGTCAATCAGTACCGAGCAGGCGCCGCACACACCGGTCTCACAGCCGCGCTTGGTTCCGGTCAAGTGCAAATCGTCGCGCAAAAAGTCGCAAAGGAGTCGGCGCGACGGCACTTCCGCCTGGACGGGCTCACCGTTGACGACCAGATGAATGGCATATGGGCTCACAGTTTTTCCCTCAATCGCTTGCCAGGCCAAAGACGGCCTCGATCGTTCTTTGTGCGTTGATGCGAACCATTTCACGGCGATAGACGTCACTGCCGCGCGCATCCGACAGGGGTTCGATGTCCTCGGCAACCATGTCTGCAGCTTGCCTGGCCATGTCCCGACAGACGCGCTGGCCGGTCAGAAATTCTTCTGCGCGGCGCAAACGCAGTGGCACGGGCACCGATGCGCCCACGACCAAGCTCACCGAATGGCACAGCGCACCTTCGTGCCGGGCCAGCAGCGAAACACTGACAAGTGGCCGGTGCTCGGCTGCGGTCCGCTTGAATCGCGTGTAGAGACCTGTTGCATCCGGGGCGGGGGGAGGCACGCGAACCTCCAGCACCAGTTCGTCAGGTTCAATAGCGGTGACAAAAAAATCAAGCAAGAAATTTTCGATGGGCAACACCCGCTGACCGCGCGCACTGGACAACACAACTTCAGCGCCCATGGCCATCAGGCAGCCTGGCGGGTCGGTGGAGGGGTCGCCATAGCAAAGGTTGCCACCCAATGTTCCCTGGTTGCGCACCTGCGGGTTGGCCACCCTGGCGGCCATGGAGGCCAGCATGGGGTAGTGCACTTGCACCGGGATGGATCGCGCGATGTCGCTGTGCCGCGAGAGCGCCCCGATGCGCAAGCCCCGCACCGGGTCGTAGTCGATGCCGCGCAAGGCCTCAATGCGCTCGGCAGAAACGATATGGCCGGGCATCAGCATGCGCTGACGCATCACCAGCATCAAGGCCGTACCGCCGGCCATCAGCCGGCAATCCTCACCCAGATCAGCCAGCATTTTGCTGGCTTCTGTGACGCTGGTAGGTTGTAAAAATTCAAATTCACGCATGCGCCGCTCCCGCTTCAAGCGCCTGCGCGCGCAGTGCTGCCAACACTTTTTCGGGGGTGATGGGCAGCTCGTTCAGCCGGATACCCACTGCGTTGAACAGGGCGTTGGCGATAGCCGGTGCACCTGGCAAGATGGCTGTCTCGCTGGCGCCCTTGGCGCCGTAGGGGCCGTTCGGGTCGTTGGATTCGACGATGCCACTGCGCAAGATAGGCAGCGCATCGATGGTTGGCATGGTGTAGTCGGCAAAGTTGCCGTTGGCAATGCGGCCTTCTTCAAGGTGAAGATGTTCGTACAAAGTCCAGCCGATCGCCTGGGCAGCCGCACCATTGCTTTGGCCGTGCACCGCCATCGGGTTCAAGGCTTTGCCACAGTCGTCGGCCACAAAGCTGTCGATGACCGTCACCTGACCTGTTTCGACATCGACTTCAACCTCCACGGCTTGAGCGGCAAACGAATAGGCCGGCGCCACATTGCCGCTGATGTCAGCCGCATGCATCTGCGTCTTGGCGTCCCAAGTGCCGGTCACCATGATTTCGTGCCCGCCATGGCGCCAAATGTGTTCCCGGGCCAGCGCGGCCAGGGTGAGACTGCGATCGGCTTGCCCCTTGACCCGTACCGCACCCTCCAGAATTTCGAGTTGATCGGCTGGCGTGGCGAGCTTGTCAGAGGCCAGTGCAAAAAGCTTGTCGCGGGCTGCCCGCGCCGCGATCATGGCCGCATGACCCGCCACGATGGTCACGCGCGAAGCCAGTGCTCCGATGGCAAACGGGGAGCTGTCTGTGTCCGGCAGAACGACATGCACGTGCTGCAAGGGTATGTTCAGCTCATGCGCGACCACCTGCGCCAGCATGGTCATCGCACCCTGCCCCACGTCGGCCTCGCCGCTGTGAACAATAACGCGGCCGTCCTCGGTGATCTTGACCACCACGGTGGAGCCATCCCAGTTGCCGATGGTCCGGTTGCCGCTCACGTGCATGACGGCCGCCAGGCCAACGCCGCGGCGTTTGGGACCGAGTTGGGGTGCGCGCTTGCGCTTGGCGTGCCACCCGATGGCGTCGGTGCATTGATCAATGCAGTCGTTCAGTCCCGTACTGCCGATTTTCCAGCCATGGACCGATGTATCCCCTGCGGCAATCGCATTGCGTCTGTGGATGTCTACCGGATCGAGGCCTAGCAAGTTGGCCATCACGTCGATGTGGCTGTTCAGGGCAAACTGCATCTGGGTTCCGCCAAATCCCCTGAAGGCGCCGTGCGGAGGCGTGTGGGTATAGACCAAGCGTGCGCGCCCACGTACGTTTTTCAACCTGTGCATGTTGTCGCTGCGCATGGCAGAAACGTGCATCACTTCGGCCGATAAGCCGCTGTAGGCCCCGCAGTCAGCCAGGATGTCTGTCTCCTTGGCCACGATATGGCCCTCGCGGTCCATACCGATCCGAAGCGTGATGCGCTCTGGCAAGCTGGTGGCGCAGGCCAGAAAGTCCTCCAGCCTGTTGTTGACCAGTCGCACCGGTTTGCCCGTGGCCAGTGCGAGCATGGCCGCCAGCAGATTGTTGGCGTCTTCGACCATCTTGCCGCCAAAAGCGCCCCCGGTGGTGCTTTGAATCACCCGAATCTGTGACACCGGCTTTTGCAGCACAGCGGCCAGTCTCGCCCGGACCAAAAAAGCCGAGTGCGTGGAAGTCCAGACCTGCAGCCGGCCATCTGCATCGACGGTTGCGACACTGGCCATCGGCTCCATGTAGCCGGGGTACTGCGGGTGTGTGCGGTAGGTGGCTTCGTGCACCAGATGCGCCGAGGCGAAAGCGGCATCGACATCGCCATACTCGTAAGAAATCTCGTGCGAGAGGTTGTTCGCACGCCCCTTGTGCACCGGTTGCGCGGCCGGATCCAGCGAGGCCTCAGGCGTGAGCAGCGTCGGCAACTCTTCGTATTCGACCTCGATCAGGTCCAGTGCGTCACGCGCGATTTCTTCCGTTGTGGCAGCCACCGCGGCAACTTCTTCGCCGGCAAAACGTACCGTGTCCAGTGCCAGGGTACGCCGTTCTTTGTGATGAACACCCCACGGCGTGCCTGGACTGTTGGCGCCGGTCAGAACGGCCTTGACGCCTGGCAAAGCTTCGGCACGGCTGGTGTCGATTCGCACGATGCGCGCATGCGGATAAGGGCTGCGCAGCACCTTGCCATGCAACATGCCCGCGAGTTGCAGATCGCCCGCATACTGCGCGCGGCCAAGCACCTTGGACCGCGCGTTGACCAGTGGCGTATCTTTGCCAAGCGTAGATTCACTCATGGCGATCTCCGTTGTACGTGCGCCCGGTCTTAATTGGCCTGAATATTCAGGGCAGTGATGATGCGGCTCATGACCTCGTACTCGCTGGCATTGGTCTTACCAAGAACATCAGGCGCACCACCCGCCGGCAGCGCACCGAAGCTGGCGAGTTTCTCGACGACCTCAGGCATTTTCAGTATTTCGTTGAAATGCGCGTTGAGCATATTCACCACGCTCGCCGGCGTTCCTTTGGGTGCAAAAAAACCATTCCATGCGCCGACGACCACATCCTTGTAGCCGGCCTCCACCAGGGTGGGCACATTGGGGGCGAGCGAACTGCGACGGGCGTCGCCTATCGCCAAAGGAATCAAGCGCCCCGAGCTGGTGTACTGCGACACAGCACCCAAGGTGACCCAGGCGGTGTTGACATGACCCGCAACCACATCCACCACAGAGGGGCCAACGCCACGGTAGGGGACATGGGCGATAGCCACACCGGCATCACGGTTCAGCCATTCAGCCACCACGTGCATCGGCGAGCCGGCACCCGGGCTGGCGTAGCTCAGCGGCTTTCCGGTTTTGGCGAGTGCCACCATCTCTGTCACGTTCTTGACACCTACGCCCGGGTGGGCCACCAACAACAGCGGCTGCGTGGCAGTCTTGACGATGGGCTCAAACCCATTGAGCACGTCATAGCTGCTGCTGGGCGGCAGCTTCATGACCATGGGCGCCGTGGTGAAAGGGTTGGGCGTGAAAAGCAAGGTGTAGCCATCAGCGGGGGCACGGCCTACATACGCATTGCCAATCGTGCCGCCCGCGCCAGGCCGGTTCTCCACGATGACGGTCTGCTTCAGACGCTGCGATAGCTTGTCAGCGAACAGGCGAGCGATAGCGTCGGTATCCCCGCCTGGCGGGTAGGACACCACGACTGAAATTTGCTTGGCAGGATAAGCACCTTGCGCCAGAACGGAACCGGGCAAGGTGATGAATGCGGCCAGCGACAGAGTGCAAGCGAGAAAGCGGCGAGTCAAAGACATCCTGAAGTCCTTCTACAAAAGTACGCCAGGGATCGACACCGGGCGACGGGGTTGAATGAGCAGACAGACCTTTGTGCCATTGGACCCATGCTTCGGGACTTTTGCACACCGGCTTGCGCGCATAGTAGCACTTCTCTGTTGATGGATCAACAGAGATCAAATGTGTATTTAAATGGCTGCCGCGGCCGCATACTATCCAGGAATAAATGAAGCAATCAGCATGAAAACCCCCACCGCCAAGATCAAGCCAGCCAGTCGCAGCAGCAGCAGTGCCAAGGCCTCCCCCTGGGCCGATCTGGACGAGGCCGGCTCAGGCCTGTCAGTCAACGACTTTCTCACCACGGTATTGAGTCGCGCAGCCAACGCCCTGCGCCGCACGATCACAGTGCCCTACGCTGACCGATTCGGGCTGTCGGTTTCAGAGTGGCGCATGCTGTCCGTGGTGGCACATGCGCGCACGATGAGCTTCGCCGACCTGGTCGTCGAGTCGGTCACCGACAAGGCCCAGGTCAGCCGCACACTGCGATTGATGGAAGAACGCGGACTGGTGCGCGTGGTCATTGAGGGCAGCAACCCGCGCTGGAAGCAGATGCAAATCCATGTCACGGAGGATGGCTTGGTGCTCTACCGCAAGGTCATGCCGGCAGCGCGCAAAGCGCAGGCGGCGATGATTCGCAAGATGAGTCCTGCCGAGCGGGTTGCAACGCATCGGGCGCTGACGACGCTGCGCAAAATCTGCGAGGACACCAAGGCCGACGGTATCGCCGAATAAAAAATTCGGCGAGCAACCGTGCTCAAAGATCGAGCACCAGCCGCTCACTCTTGCAACCCGAGACGCACACCATCATGACCTTGTTGGCGGCCTTCTCGCTGGCGCTCAACACGGCGTCGCGGTGGTCCGGCACGCCGTCGATCACGGCGGTTTCGCAGGTGCCGCAATAGCCTTCTTCGCAACTGGTGGCCACACTCACCTTGGCCGCATTCAGCGCGTCCAGCAGCGTCTGGCCGGGCGAGACCTGGATGGTTTTGCCGGAGCGTCTGAGCTCGACGATGTAGGTGGCGCGCGCATCGCTGGCGGCGGCCACTTCGACGGCCGAAAAGCGCTCGACGTGCGCGTTGGCATAGCCCAGCGCGGCGCAGTGTGTCTCAAAGCTGTCGAGCATCACAGCCGGCCCGCATGCGTAGTAATGGGTGCCGGGCTTGGCACGCGCTGCCAGCAGGACGGCCAGGTCAGGCGGCCCCCCGGCTTCGTCGTCAAAATGCCATTGCACCGGCACGCCCAGCGCCTGGATCTCGGTGGCAAAGGCGGCGCTGCGGCGTGAGCGCGCAAAAAACAGCACTTCGAACGAGCGGCCCAGTTGCTGCAAGCGCCGGCCCATGCTGAGCAGGGGTGTCACGCCGATGCCGCCGGCCACCAGCACGCTGTGCGCCGCGTCTTCATGCAGCTTGAAGTTGTTGCGTGGCGCGCTGATGGCCAGCTTCGTGCCGATGCGCAGCTGCTCGTGCACGCAGCGTGAGCCGCCGCGGCTGGCGCGGTCCTTGAGCACGCCCAGCACGTAGCGGTGCCGCTCGCCGGGCGCGTTGAGCAGGGAGTAACTGCGCACCATGCCGTTGGGCAGCTGCAAGTCGATGTGGGCGCCCGCCTCGAAAGCCGGAAATTCGCCGCCGTCTTGCGGCCGCAGTTCGATGCGGGTGATCTCTTCGGTTTCGAAAGCGAGGGTATGAACGAAGGCGTTGAGCGTGGCGTCTGGCATGGCGTTGAAGATGGAGAAAAACGGCCCGGCTTTTTCAAGCCGGGGTGCGGGCCTTTTCAAGCTGTTGCGTGGCCAGGTTTTTGAGGTGGCGGCGCAGGCGAACGATGCCCATGTCGTGCTGGTACAAGTGCTCGCGCTTGTTGGCGTCGGGCTCCATGCCTTCCATGGCCACACGGTCTTGCTCCAGCACGTGCCAGTGGCGTTTTTCAAGCCGGTTCTTGTACAAAAAGCGCCAGGTGTCGCGTTGCCAGCCGGTCAGCGGGCGGCAGCGCCAGTGGAACACGCCGGCGATATCGCTGGTATTTGGCGTGTAGCTGCCGATGATGGTGAAGTTGCCGCCCGGGCCGCCGGTCTTGGGGTAAGGAATCTCCAGGCGCATCAGGTGAATGCCGGTGTCCAGCCACTCGGTCCAGTCGAAGTTGACGCCGCGCTGGCCCTTCTTCTCAAAGAAAAAGCCGGTGTCCGTTTCACGTATCTGGAAGTCGGCGCTGAACGCGCCCTCGGCCATCGAATGCGACTGCTTGTGCAGGTAGGAGCCGTGCATCGGGTCGATCACGTTGTCGATCACGTAGCGGTAATCGCAATTCCACTCGGTGTAGCAAAGAAACGAAGACCACTCCGGTGAGGTCAACTGCTCGGGCAGTCGCAGGGGCGGCGGCGTCTCCAGATGCGGGTCGGTGGCGTTGAACAGGAACACCGCGCCGTTGGACTCTGTGACGTGAAAGCTGCGCGTCGGGCGCGAACCTTCGAGTTTGCAGCCGGGGCTGCCGGGCACGCGCGTCACGGTGCCGTCGCAGCGCACTTCGATGCCGTGGTACGGGCAAGCCAGGCGGTCGCCGAGGTTGACGCCCAGCGACAGCGGCGCGCCGCGGTGCGGGCAATGGTCTTCCAGCGCATGCACCGTGCCCTGGTGGTCGCGCCACACGGCGATCTTGTAGCCCAGCCGGCGCAGCGAGACGGGGGCGTCCTTGACGAAGCCCGAAGGACACACGGGGTACCACAGGTCTTTGAGCCCGACCTGCAGCGCGGCATCGACCGGGTCGGCTTGAAAATGAATTACGGCGTTGCTCATGAAAATCTCCTTGGGGATTGGGTCATGCGCCTAAGCGCGCCATTTCCTGCTCGAACGAGCTGGCGGTCCAGGGCTGGCCGTTCAGGCCCAGCGGGCCGCTCACATTCAGGTAGCCGATCAGGTCGTCCAGATCGTGCAGGCCCTGGGCAAAGGCGCGCTCAATGGCATCGCCCAGCAAGTCCTCGTAAGAGGTCGGCTCGGCACTGCGGGTCTGGTGGGTGTCGTTGTAAAGCGGTGGGGTGGTGCGCATCAGGGGCCTCCAATCAAAATGGGGATCAAGGTGCCTGCTCAGGGCTTGGGCTTATCGGTCATGAAGCGGCCGGTGGGCGCGGCAGCATTCACCTGGCGCCGCGTGTTGCCGTCAATGCCCCCGGCAATCGCCCATTCAGCGAAGACGGTGGGGCCCGGCGAGAA